>JBAOIA010000012.1:300000-600000 GCA_037045145.1 Bacteroidia bacterium | reverse complement strand
GTTTCTCAATTTCCATCAATGAAGCCTCAGGTAAGTTTCAATGCTAAAAAATGCCAATGGAAGGTAGTTTCTTTTACATTTTTTACTTCTTACAAAGGTAGGTGTCGTTTAACTAATGGATGCACCATAAAGAAAACCCGTGTCATTATTTTGTCCGGTAGCAGTAAACGGATTCTCAGCTATAAAAGCCATACTCAGGTATTTTCTAACTATGAGTAACTATATTTTGTAAACAATAGCGTTATTCAATTTCATGGTTTTTCATCATCATTTTTTAATTTTTTATGGTGATGTATTGGCTTATGATTTATAATTTCGCAGCCAAAGTGATTTTTGTTTGAATCAATTAGAGGTAGGGTTCATTCAATAAAGTTTGAGTTTCATCAAATCCCAAAATAGCTGTTGCATTTTGTTCCAACATACTTCAGTGACTGGCAATTTCATTATTGTAGCAAGGGTTTTTGCATCAACTTACAGAAAATATTTTATCTTCAGCAATGCTAAATAAAGGAATACCAATATCAGTATCTTTACAATCTTCGTTCAAGAACGATCAAACAGGTAATTTAAAATACAATAAAAAACGGTTGTTTAATCTGTCGTTACTGGCAGTATTAATCGCTGTAAGCATCAGTATCGTTGCCAAACTACTCATTTACTTAATAGATTTCATAACTAATGTTTCATTCTATGGCAGTTTTTCTTTTTCAGATGCCAGCCCTGCCCACAACTCACTAGGTCTGTGGGTTATTATTGTTCCTGCAGTCGGAGGCTTAATTGTAGGAGTTCTTGCTTTTTATGGTTCTAAAGCCATTCGAGGTCATGGCATCCCTGAAGCTATGGAGCAAATTCTTACCAATCAGAGTAAAATTAAACCATCTATAACCTTTCTCAAACCAATTTCATCAGCTATCTCTATCGGCACAGGCGGACCTTTTGGCGCAGAGGGGCCAATAATTGCCACAGGAGGTGCATTAGGTTCAACATTAGGACAGGTGATGAAAATTACTCCTAACGAAAGAAAAATTTTACTGGCAGCAGGTGCCACAGCAGGTATGTCTGCGATTTTTGGAGCTCCTGTAGCTGCTATTTTGTTGGCTATTGAATTGTTGTTGTTTGAATTTTCACCACGCTCTTTTATTCCTGTAGCTTTAGCTTGCATTACAGGATCTGCAGGTCATCATTTTTTCTTTGGCGAAGGGGTTGTGTTTCCCATGAAAGCTGATGTTGAAAGTGCCTCCAATGCTGCTCTTTTCTTTTATTCTACAATGGGAATAGTTGTAGGTGTGTTGGCAGTAGCTACTACAAAAATTGTTTACTGGATTGAAGATTCTTTCGAGAAACTTCCTGTGCATTGGGCTTGGTGGCCTGCCATTGGCGGTGTTGTAGTAGGTATTGTGGGTTACTTCGAACCACGCACCTTAGGTGTTGGATATAATAATATCACCGATTTGCTTTCAGGTTCATTAACATTACAAGTAGTAGTTTCATTATGTGTATTGAAATTTATTTCATGGGCTGTTTCATTAGGCAGCGGAACATCAGGTGGAACATTGGCACCATTATTAACTATAGGCGGAGCACTAGGTGTATTATTAGGCTATGTAGGTAATCAATGGTTTCCTGCAGCTGAAATAAGTATCCCACTTGCAGCACTCATTGGCATGTCGGCTATGTTTGCCGGGGCATCACGTGCTTTTCTTACTTCAATTGTTTTTGCACTCGAAACAACAGGACAATCAAATGCATTATTACCATTACTGGCCTCTTGTACGGCATCCTATTTTATTTCTTACTTCCTGATGGAAAATACCATCATGACAGAAAAAATTGCACGAAGAGGTGTTTATACACCAAGCACCTATGAACCCGATGTGTTAGAAAAAATAAAAGTTGAGCAACTTGCTACAGATAATGGTATAACTATAAGTGAAGATATGAAACTCGGGGAAGTAAGAAGTTGGCTTCAGCAAGAGCCGGATTTACAGGCAAATTATTATATTATTTCCAGCACAGATGGTAAATATATTGGGCTATTAAGTTCAACAAGTATTTTTAGTTCGCATCACCCGACTGATACACTTATCGGTTCTTTAGTTAAACGAACACAACTTTTTGTAAGCAAGTCCGATTCTCTCAAAATGGCAGTACAAACTATGGCTAAAGAGAATGTGGATATTCTACCTGTTGTATCAGAAAAAGAGATAGTAGGAATTTTAACTTACCATCACATCATTTCGGTTTATAATCATGGCATTGATGAACTTGAAACAAAACAAAAACATATCTCTTTAAAACGTCAGCGATTGAAAATTCTTCTCAGAGGCCAGAAGTTAGTTAATATTCTGCGGACACGAAGCCATGAGGAGTAAAAAATTATTGTAGCATTTTTTTGGTGCAGTTTATTATTTTAGCTTCATAATTTTATAGTGGTGATGTTTAAAAAAATATTGTGTTTTTTGCTGTTTTTCATTGTTGCCTGTAAGGATAAAAATAAGCAGCAGCTATCGCCCCAATTAAAGAATGATGAACAATCTGTTGTTCGGCTTTTTGATGCGACTGTAACACAGAAAATTTCGCGTACAGACAGTTTGCAAAAAGTTATTTCGAATATTGACAGTTTAGCAGTAACTGCACCTTCTGTTATTGTAATGAGGGAGATAATTAAAGCAAATTTCAGCCGTAGAAGCGGACACTTTACTGCCGCAGAAGTTTATTTTAGAAGAGCCAGAGAACTGCACAATAACAGAGATTCTCTTTCCTTTTATATTTTTTATGGCTTAGGTTCAACTTATAAGAGCATTGGAAATTTTCCTGAAGGAGTTCGAAATCTTTACCAGGCTGTTGCCATTGGCGAACAGTTAAAAGATACATTAAAAATTACTCAGGCATATTCTAGTCTGTCGCAACTACAAGCTGAAAAAGGAGATATGGGTGCTGCACGAATAACAGTGAATAAAATATTTTCAATTCTTCAGGACAAAACTTATCTGCCGCCTTATCTGAATGCAATGCATACTTTGGCAAATATTGAAGGTCAGACAGGAAATATCAATGAAGCAATGCAGTTGGATTTTCGAGGCATTGCCTTAGCTGACAGTTTAGGCGACCAAATGAGTAAGGTAATGTTTCAGGATAATCTGGCACGCTGTTATCTGATGCAGAAAAATTATAATAAGGCACGATATTATTTTAACAATAATCAGCAAATTGAGAAGCCTTTTAATAATCCGGGATGGAATGCCGATACAGAAATCAACCTTGCAGAAGTTGAAACTAATGATGGTAATTATGCCCTTGCCGAAAACCATTTGAATAAAGCTGTGGAAATATTTTCAGAAAATAGCCAATTGGTAAATATCCTGAAAGCATATACCGTCTATGATATGTTGTATCAGAAGCAAGGTAAATGGCAAAAGGCATTAGAAGCCAAGAAAAAGTATCAGGAAGTATATGCAAATTCTATAAATGCAAAGAGTGAGCAATCGTATGTTGAATTTAATGCCTTATTTGAAACGCAACAAAAGGAGAAGAAAATTTCAGAAATGAAATTGCAGGTTGCACAAGCCGATTTGAGGGCAAAGCAAAAGAATGTGTTGTTGTTAGTTTTGCTGAGTGTTGTAGCAATTGTTTTGATGTTATTCAGGAGTCATCGTGTGAAGTCAAAACTTGAAAGTCAGCAACTTTTGTTGGAAAATGAATTGTTACAAGAGCAGACCTTAAATGTTGCTCAGGAGCAAAGACTTCAGATTTCGCGTGACTTGCATGATAGCCTAGGTGCACAACTTACCTTTGTGAATACGGTTTTGGATGGCATTAAAAAATCCAATGCAAGTATTGACGAGTCATTAAAATCCAGAATAAATACTGTATCGGAGTTTTCGGAGAATGCTGTAAGAGAACTAAAAAATACGCTTTGGGTAATGAACTCAAAGGAAATTAATATTTCTGATTTGAAGTTTAGAATTGCAAACTATATAAATAGTGCAGCTGAAGCTAAAGAAGAAGTTCGTTTTAAATTTAGCTTTGAAACATTTGATAACAGGCAAATTCAGTCTAAGACGGCAATGAATATTTTTAGAGTTATTCAGGAAATAGTAAGCAATGCAATAAAGTATTCTAATGCATCTGAAGTTTCAGTAAGTTTACATCAAAATGATGGTGAACTTCTGATTGATGTCAGTGACAATGGAGTTGGGTTTGATATTGATGCTATGAAAACAAAATCATTTGGACTGAATAATATTTATAAACGAGTGTCGGATATGCAGGGCACTGTAGAATTAGTTTCAGAAAAAGGCTTGGGTACACAATATAAAATTAAATGTTTATTATGATAAAGGTAGCTGTCGTTGATGATAATATTTACGCATTGCGTGCTATAGAAGAAAAGCTTGCGGCATTTTCAGATATTGAACTGGTTTGTGAGGCACAGGGAGGTAAGGAGGTAATTGGCTTTTTAGAAAAAAATAGTAACTTGGATGTTATTCTAATGGATATTGAAATGTCGGAGATGAATGGTATTGAGACTACTGCTATCATTAAACAAAAGTATCCTGCAATTAAAGTTATTATCATAACTGTTTTTGATGATGATGAATATATTTTTAATGCCATTAAATCCGGGGCAGATAGTTATATCCTAAAGGAGTCAAAGAGTGAAAAAGTTTATCAAACTATTTTAGATACTTTAAACGGTGGCTCAGTAATGTCACCATCAATTGCTGTTAAAGCATTGCAATTCTTGAAAAATGCAACGACTGAGAAAATAACAATAAAAAATGTTATACCCACTGTAGTTTTAAGTGTAAGAGAAGTTGAAATACTGGAGCAGCTAAGTTTGGGAATGACCAATAAAGTTATTGCTGAAAGGTTATTTATCTCTCCTTTTACGGTTAAAAGACATATTGAGAATATTTACCAGAAATTACAAGCACACAATCGTATAGACTTGATTGAGAAAGCAAAGAAGGAGAAACTGATATAACTTTTTAAAAATTATCCTTTAGATTAAAACATCTGGATAATTGTTTCCGGCTTTCTTTAGCTATTTAATGCTATGACACCATATAATTCATAAAACAAATTATTACTTATTGTGTTAACTCAATATGCGATATCATGAATGTTAACTCTGCATGATAAAAAATGAATTAAATATGGAAAAATTATGGTTGAACATTTAAAGATAATTGCAATTGAAAAGGCTACGCATGACGTATTGCATATCACCACAGTAAAACCTGAAAATATAAATTATCATGCAGGTCAGGCTGCCGATATTTCAATCAACAAACCCAATTGGGAAAATGAGTTAAGAGCATTTACTTTTACTTCACTTCCAACTGATAAATATATAGAATTTACAATTAAAACCTATCCACAGCATAATGGTGTCACCAATCAATTGCTGACATTAAAGACCGGTGATGAATTGCTATTACATGGTGTTTTTGGCACCATAGCATATAAAGGCGAGGGCGTATTTATAGCCGGTGGTGCAGGTGTTACACCTTTTATTGCTATTTATAAACAGTTAGAAAAAGATGGTAAGGTTGGAAATAATAAACTATTATTTGCCAATAAAACACGTGCAGATATTATTCAGGAAGAGAAGTTCAAAGCATTATTAGGGAAGAATTTTATTAATATACTTTCAGAAGAAAAACTTGAAGGCTTTGAATATGGCTATATAACAGAAGAGCTTTTGAAACGTCATATTGACGGTGAAGGCTATATTTATCTCTGTGGGCCGGAGCCGATGATGGATGCTGTTGAAAAACAAATGAGTATCCTCGGAATAGAAAAAGAACGAGTAGTAAAAGAGGTATTTTAAATCATGTTCAATAGTAATGTTGTCAATTTATTTTTGGAAAATTTAAAAAGAAACAGGATCTTTAACAATATTATTTTATAAAATTATGGTAAGTTACATGCTCACACTTTCTGAACGCATGAATGAGTTGCGATTGAAAGGCTATAAAGAAGATTTTAATATCCAATGCGATGGTATTGATTCTGGCAACGGATGCATTAAGTTATCTCCTGACGATTTTCAGATAGATGCCTACTATCGTTTCGAAGGACAGTCGGATCCGGCAGACGAAGCAATATTATATGCTATTTCATCAGAGAGATATGGACTTAAAGGTTTATTGGTAAATGGCTATGGCGTTTATTCTGATGACATGACCAATGAAATGTTAAAGAAACTAAGTTTTAAATAAGCCTTTTTGGAACTTCTAAAACTAATTGATATTGCCGGGATAGCAGTATTTAGTATCTCTGGTGTATCTGCTGCAATGGAAAAGAAACTCGATGTCTTCGGTGTTTTTATTATTGCTTTTATAACTGCATTGGGTGGTGGCACCTTGCGTGATGTATTAATCGGACAGTTGCCTGTCTCGTGGATGTATAATTTGAATTATGGTTTGATAGTGTTACTAAGTACACTTGCAGCTATGTTCTTTTCTAACATCATTGGCAATTATCAAAAAACACTACTGACATTTGACTCTCTTGGAATCGGTCTGTTTACTGTTGTAGGCATTCAAAAGGGAATACTGCTTGATTTTCATCCTGCCGTTTGTATTGCATTAGGAACAATAACTGCATGCTTTGGAGGAGTCATTCGAGATATTTTGCTCAACAATATCCCCTTGATTTTTCAAAAAGAAGTTTATGCTACAGCTTGTATTTTAGGTGGTGTTGTTTACTTTGCCTTAATACGATTGCAGATGAATGAAATGATAATTGAAGTGGTAAGTATTATTTTTATTGTTGTTTTCAGATTAGTGGCTGTAAAGTTCAATTGGCAATTACCTTCTATTTACAAGATACATAAGAAATAAACTTTGACTACCTGAAAAACGAAGCTAAAGTAAGTTAAAGAACTTGTTGGTTTTTATGCTTGTCTGAATAATTTTTTAAAAACGTAGTTTATGGAAAAAGTAAAATCACATATTGGAACAGAAAATTATAAAGTGACTATTGAATCGCAGTCGGGTAATAGGCTTATTGCTGATGAGCCGGTAGAGAATGGTGGTAAAAATCTTGGGTTTTCACCATTTGAGTTATTAGCCGCAGCACTGAGTGCATGTACAGCAATAACAGTACGCATGTATGCAGACAGAAAAGAATGGCCACTTACTGATGTGAATACTGATATTTCTGTTAGTTGGGATAGAATTAAAAACAAAACAGTTATTCAACGTAAGATAAGTTTTTCAGGAAACCTCTCCGATGAGCAAAAAGACAGACTGATACAGATTGCCAATGTTTGTCCGGTTCATAAAGTATTAACTAATTCCATTGAAATAAATACTTCGCTGCTTTTGAACAATTAGTTTGCTATACAGTGGTTTTGAAATAAAATATGATATATCTCATTTAGTTTTTAGCAAAAAACAAACAACAATGTAACTTATGTCACTGTGAGAACAGTCTGGCATTGGCAATTTTGTGCTGTCATTATAAATGGCAACTTACAATTAGTATTGGTAACTAAAAATTAAAATAACAGATATGTCACAAACACATTATTACGAAGTAAATGTACAATGGAAAGAAGGTAGAATTGGAGAGTTGTCATCGCCCATTCTTGAAAAAACTATTGAGTGTGCTACGCCACCGGAATTTTCTAATGGAGTTCCAAACATTTGGTCACCGGAGCATTTATTTGTTGCAGCAATCAACAGTTGCTATATGGCAACCTATTTGGCAATAGCAGCAAACTTTAAAGTAGAACTTGAAGATTTTAGTTGTCGCACAGTTGCCAAACTCGAGATGGTAGAGGGTAAATACTTGATAACACAGGCAGAATTGTTTCCTGCGGTGAAGCTAAAAGACAGCAGTGATGCAGAGAAAGCACAACGTATTGCTGAAAAGTCAAAAGCCGGGTGTTTGGTTACCAATTCAATGAAGACAGAAATTATAATGACTACAAAAATCAGTTAATGTAACAAGAGTAACAGAGTATCTGAAAAATCATTACTTACTTTGCAATGTGGATTTTAGATACTTTCAAAACACAAACACAACAATAATATTTAAATAATAGCAATATGTTTTTTCAACACGTTTACGACAAAAGTTTAGCACAGGGAAGTTATTTCATAGGCTGTCAGGCAAAAGGTGAGGCAATTGTAATTGACGCACAGCGTGACATTGATGTTTATCTTGAAATTGCAAAACAAAACAACCTGAAGATTACTCACATAACAGAAACGCACATTCATGCAGATTTCTTATGTGGCTCGCGAGAGCTTGCTGCTGCTACAGGAGCAAAAATGTTTTTATCTGACGAAGGTGGTAAAGACTGGCAATATGAATTCAATCATGAAGGTGTAAGAGATGGTGATGTAATTTCAGTTGGCAACCTTACTTTAAAAGTAATGCACACTCCGGGTCATACACCGGAAAGTATTAGTTTTTTACTGACTGATCATCCGGCATCAGATAAGCCTGTAATGGTTTTTACAGGTGATTTTGTTTTTGTAGGTGATATAGGTCGCCCCGATTTGTTAGAGAAAGCAGCAGGAATAATGGGAACTAAAGAGGTTGGTGCCAGACAAATGTTTCAGTCTTTGAAAAAATTTGAAGCATTACCCGAGTATGTTCAGGTATGGTCTGCACATGGTGCCGGCTCAGCTTGTGGTAAGGCTTTAGGTGCCGTTCACAGTTCAACTGTCGGCTATGAAAAAATTCGTAACTGGGCATTTCAATATGGTAATGACGAGCAAGGCTTTGTTGATTATCTTTTGGCTGACCAACCTGAGCCACCAAAGTATTTTGCAATGATGAAACACCTTAATAAAGTAATTCGTCCGCTTTTAGTTGAAGTGCCTAAGCATTCTAAATTGTCTAAAGAAGAATTTCTGTCGGCTTACAACAAAGGTATAGCCGTGATTGATACCAGAAATAAGTTTGAATTTGCAGAAGGCTTTTTACCTGGAAGTTTGAATATTCAGGGCAATAATTCTTTCTCAACCTGGATGGGATGGTTGCTTGATTATCAACAACAATTTATTTTGATTGCTGAAGATAAAACTATTGTTGACTTAACCAGAAAGCTCATGCGAATAGGAATGGATAATATGCTTGGTTACGTGACTGATGTCTCTTCATTTGGTATTGAATTGGAAAAATCAGAAGTAATTAATTTGTCAAAATTTAAAAACACAATTAATAACGAAGGTTACCAAATCATTGATGTGCGTGGTTTAACAGAATTTGAAGCAGGTCATGTTGAAGGGGCTGAACACATTTTTGTTGGAACCTTAACGCAAAATCTTAAGAAGATTAATAAGAAGAAGCAAGTGGTTATACATTGTCAGGCGGGAGATCGTTCAGCAATTGCTTTTTCTTTATTGCATAAATATGGCTTTAAAAATGTGTGGAACTATGCAGGTGGCATGAAGGAATGGGTAGCCTGCAATGAGGCTACAGTTAGTGAACGACAAATGGCTTGTGCAATTTAGGAGCATTGTAAATTTCTAACAGTTAAATTAAAATAAAAAATGATTGGATTAATTAAAAACATGCTGGGTATGGAGAATACTCAACTTACAGAAGCAGTAAAACAAGGCGCATTTCTTATTGATGTACGTACTCCGGCAGAGTTTGCCGGTGGTAGTGCCTCGGGTGCAGTAAATATTCCATTAGATAGAATAGGAAGCCAGTTGTCAAAGTTTAAAAACAAGTCAAAAATTGTGGTGTTTTGTAAAAGTGGTATGAGAAGTATGCAAGCAAAGAATATTCTCGAACAAAATGGAATAATAAATGTTATCAATGGCGGTACCGTTAATGATATTATTAAAATCCAAAATGCAAAATAAAAACACAGTGCCTGTTAGTAATGATTCTCAGACAAACGATTCATCAAAACAATCCTTTTGGAATGAAAGATGGGAAGCAAAAGAAACGGGTTGGGATATAGGTTACCCATCTCCGGCAATTTCAGAATATTTTAGTAAGTTTTCTGAAAAGGAGATTGCTGTTCTCATACCGGGTTGTGGCAATGCTTATGAAGCAGAGTTCTTAGTGAATGCTGGCTTTAAAAATATAACTCTGGTTGATATTGCGCCAAAAGCTGTGGAAATATTAAGGAATAAGTTTGCCGGGAATTCAAATGTAAGGATTCTTTGTGCTGATTTTTTCACCATAAGAGAGAAGTTTGATATTTTAATTGAACAAACATTTTTTTGTGCAATACCTCCAGGCAAACGTAAAGAGTATGTGCATCAAGCAGCAGAAGTTTTGAACCCTAATGGAAGAATTGTAGGTCTCTTGTTTGATATAATGTTTGAAAAAGAAGGACCACCGTTTGGTGGAAGCAGAGCGGAATACGAACAATTATTTAATCCATTGTTTCATCTAAAGATGTTACCATGTTTAAATAGCATTAATCCTCGTGCAGGAACAGAGTTGTTTATAGAATTACAAAAGAAGTAATTAGATTAGATTTTTAAATTTCTTATTTCAAATAAGCTTAGTGTGGGATGACACTGAGTTAATTGACAATTTTAAATTAATTAATGTAGAATAGAATGGGTAAAATTTTTTCAGGATGGAATTGGATGCGTTTCATACGGTTGACTTTGGGAATTTTCATAATCATTCAGGGTGTACAGGACAAAAGTTGGTTAATTTCAACCTTGGGCGTACTGTTTACGATGATGGCGTTTTTTAATGCAGGCTGTTGTTATTCTGGAAGTTGTAAAATGCCTGCTGATGCCAATGATAAAGCGCAATTTAAAAATTCAGATAAGATTTAAGAGATGCAAAAGGTAGTTGTAATTTTATTTCTTTTTTCTGTTGTTTTCAGTTCATGTAAAATGGGGCAGAGAGAAACACTAACAGAGCAACAAGAGAAGGAGTTTGTAACTCAAGGAGATAGTATATCTGATATTATGCAAGGTGTGTTGTTGAAGAATGTTGCCACAGCAATAAATCATGGTGGTACGGAATTTGCAATCGGCTTTTGCAATATGAATGCCATACCAATTACAGATTCTGTTTCTGCATTATACCATGTTCAAATTCAGCGATTGAGCAATAAGAATAGAAATCCGGATAATGCAATTAGAATGTTAGATGATAGTCTGGCATGGCAAAAAATAAAATCGTCTTCTTCAAGTTTTGTCGAACAAAATTCTTCAGGAGAAGTGGTGTATTATAAACCTATTAAGATAGGAATGCCAACTTGCTTAAAATGTCATGGCAGTAGTGCTGATATTGAAACGAAAACATTAGCACTGATAAATGAAAAATATCCTGATGATAAGGCAGTTGGATATAACCAAGATGATTTAAGAGGAATGTGGAAAATTAAATTTAAAGAATAAAATAAGCATGAAAGAATTTTTACGTGCAAATTGGTTAATCATTGCAGGTGTTCTTGCCGGTGCTGCCGGAGGGTATTTGTATTGGAAGTTTGAAGGCTGCCATGACGGTGTATGTGCAATTACTTCAAATGCAATGAACAGCTCTTTTTATGGCGCTTTAATGGGCGGACTGTTCATGTCTCTTTTTCAAAAGCAACCTTAATGTTTTCAAAGTAATTTTTTTTTTTTGGAATTTATAAGGCTGAGTTTTTTTTGAAAGCCAAATCCGTTAGTAGTTTTAATATTTTCCTTTTTTTAATTTAGTTGATAAGATGAAAATAGAAAAAAAATGCAAGAAGTTGTATGATAGTTAGGAAACCTAACTATATTTGCAGCGGTAATAATGCCAAATAACATCATAACACAAACAAAATGAGTAAATCAGTTTTTTATCATGCAGGATGCTCTGTATGTGTCAGTGCAGAGCACGACATTGTAAATTTAATTGGAGCCAACAATGTAGAGGTTGTTCACATTGGTGAAAATCGTAGCCGTATTGCAGAGGCAGAAAGTAAAGGTGTGAAATCAGTACCAGCTTTAGTAACACCTGCAGGTCATGTATTGCACATTAACTTTGGAGCATCAATGGCAGATGTAAAAGGTTAAAAATTTGTCCCACATAGTTAGGATAACTACCTTTGTGGGACAAATTTCTACTTTAGAAATGAAATTAGCAAAGGCAATAGCATTATTAATTCTTGTGTCTGTACCTGCATTAGTGTCAGCACAAATAACAAAAGCAAAAAATATGAAAGTAGCGGTATGGGATACCTATGTAACTAAGAAGGATAAAACAATTATGCATTTCGACATTATAGTACCTTCTGAAATGAAAGATACAACGGTGATTTATAATTATGGTAAAACTTATTTGAAATCAAAAGGGCAGGAGGGACAGCCGCTCTCTTCTAAGGAATGCAGGTTTTGTCACATAGAAACTGTTAAACCTGATTGGCAAGAGGCTGTTGAAAAGCAAGGGTATTTTATTTATGAAATGGAAAATTGTAAGTAAGAATATTGTATTTTTCTCCAGTATTTAAATTCTCTAATGAGCAAATCGGATTTTGACCTGAACTTTCAGAATAGAAATATTGATGGACGTATTGTTGCTGTACTCGAAAGAATTTCACAGGCGTTTCGAGTTTTACTTTGGCAGGAGAGTAAAGATTTTTCACTAAGCCCGATTCAAATACAGGTATTAATTTTTTTGCTCCATCACAGTATAGATAAATGCAAGGTAAGTTATCTGGCAGATGAGTTTAATATGACTAAGGCTACTATCAGTGAAACAGTGAAAATATTAGAGCAAAAAAAACTCATTCAAAAAGTGTACGAAGAGTTTGATAACAGAAGCTACTCTATTCAATTAACAAAGTCCGGACAAACTATTGCAACAGAAACTGCTTTGTTTAGTAAGGAATTTCATAAGCCAATTGCAAAACTTGATGAAGAGGAAAAAGAAAACATGCTTTTGAGCCTTCTCAATATTATTACTCATCTCAACAAAACGGGTGTCATCACCATTCAGCGTATGTGTTTAACGTGTACACATCATGAGTTGACTGAAAATGGAGAGAATCATTTTTGTAAATTATTAAACCGTAAACTGCTTACAAATGAACTTCGTATTGACTGCCCTGAACATGTATTAAAGGAATAACTTCCAAAATAGCTTTTTTATTACAATAAACACGTCTTTTTCAACTTTTAGAATCAATCCCATATTTTATAATAACTTATCTTTGCAGCTTAATTTTATATTACAAATTTTATGAGTAAGTTGATAATTAATCGTTTGGATTATGCCCGCATTAAAAAATCAATAAGTGATGCAAAGCAGTTTAAGTCAATAACTAATGCAGAAGCAGAAAAGTTGCTGCAGGAGTTAGATGCAGCTAAAATTGTTGAACCGGAAGCAATACCTTCAGATGTAGTCACCATGAACTCAATCGTGAAATTGAGTTTTTTAAATAATGACAAAACAATTCAGTTTCAAATAGTATATCCGGAACAAGCTAATATTAAGGAAAATAAAATTTCTATTTTTTCACCAATTGCAACCGCACTCATCGGTTATAAAGTTAATGATGAAGTTGAGTGGATTGTACCTGCTGGCTTAACAAGAATACGCATTGATGAAATCATATATCAGCCTGAAGCTGCCGGTGACTTTAACCTTTAATTCTTTTTGTGCCTTGAGAATAATTTCATATTTAATTTTCGCATTATTGTTTTCTACACATGCTGTAGATGGTAAAACAGTAAGGGCATTGTTTATTGGCAACAGCTATACCGATGTGAATAACTTACCTGAGATAGTTAAACAGATAGCACTTTCTACAGGTGATACGCTTATATATAGTAAGAATGCACCCGGTGGATATACATTTCAAATGCACACAACCAATGCTACTACTATCAGCTTACTTCAGGCCGGTAATTGGGATTATGTTATCCTTCAGGAACAAAGTCAGTTGCCATCATTTCCTGATAATGATGTAGCAATTCAGGTTTATCCTTATGCAGCGGCTTTAGATAGTATGGTAAAGGCTGGAAGCCCCTGTGCAACTACACTTTTTTACATGACATGGGGACGGCAAAATGGCGATGCAACTAATTGTCAGTTTTTTCCACCATTGTGTACTTATTTTGGTATGGATAGTTTATTGCAGTTAAGATATACCATAATGGCCCAAGACAACCATGCTGCTATATCGCCTGTAGCCAAAGTATGGTTTAAAATAAGAGCGGACTTTCCAGCACTAAACCTTTATGCAAGCGATGGAAGTCATCCAAACAATAATGGATCTTTTGCTGCAGCATGCAGTTTTTACTCTGTTATGTTTGGAAAAAATCCGCAGTTGGCAACATATAATTATACAGTTACGGCAACAGATGCTGCTACAATTAAGACAGTGGCAAAGGAAGTGGCATTTGATAGCCTGAGTTTTTGGTTTCAGTATGATTCATTGGTTGCTGACTTTAATGTTTCATCAGTTGCTAATACAGTCAGCTTTTTCAATGGTTCGCAAAATGCCACTACTTATAACTGGTCGTTTGGAGATGGCAATAGTAGCACACAAATAAATCCTGCACATACGTATTTATCATCCGGTACATTTCAAGTTACGTTGATTGCATCTGATTCTGTTTGTGGTATTGCAGATACTGTTGTAAAAACAGTTTCAGTTACAACTTCAGGTTTATTATCACCGGGCTCTTCAAATGTGTTGAATGTTTCTCCTAATCCTGTTTTCGATATATTGACATTTATTTCAAGTAAAAAAGTATCCTCATTGCAAGTATTTACAACTGACGGAAGGTTAATTTTAAATACCAATAAACTTAACCTGTCTGATGAAGAATATTCTTTAAATGTAGCAATGCTTTCTTCCGGTATTTATTTTTTGAAGATTTACGATGATGAATTAGAGTCATCATGTATAAAGTTTACGAAGTATTAGAAAAAAAAGCGGTTGATGAACTTACAAGTTGTGTCACAATATGTAGGTTTATTTATTGAATATATCTGTAAAATATAAATGCTAATTTCAAAAATGAGACTGTTTTTTAAATCAGTTTTTATTGGTATGGGTCAGATTTTTCTTTGCAGAAACATCATTACCGGTATACTTTTTACTATTGGAATTCTTATTGGTAACTTGTGGTGTGGCTTGGCTGCAATGCTGGCTGCAATTGTTGGAACCGGAACGGCTTATCTTCTAAAATATGAAGTGAATGAAATCGAGGAGGGGCTTTATGGTTTTAGTGCCGCATTGACAGGCGTTGTGTTGATCTTTTTGTTTGAAAGCACCTTTCTGATTTGGACTTTGGTTGTTGCAGGAGCTATCCTTGCTGCTTTGTTGCAGCATTATTTCATTCAAAGAAATATTCCTGTATATACATTCCCATTCATTGTAACTACTTGGGTAATTTATTTTTTAGTTAGTAAATTTGGTTGGGCTCAGTTGAATTTACATGAAACAATTTCTTTTAAATCGCAAGCCACTATTGTACTTGCCGGCACCAATGGCTTTGGACAGGTAATTTTTCAGGAATATTTTATTTCCGGTATTTTATTTTTTATAGCTGTTTTTATTTCATCACCTGTTGCAGCTTGTTCTGGACTTATCGCATCATTTGCAGGTGGAGTAGTTGCTTTTATGCTGGGCTATTCACTCAACGATATTACGTCAGGGACTTTTGGGTTCAATGCTGTTCTTTCAGCAATTGCTTTTGCTGGAAATAAATGGTCTGATATTGTTTGGATATTGATTGCAGTTGTAATAACACTGCTGATTCATTTTGTTTTAATCTTTACACAATGTCTGAATGAAGTAGGAGGGGTGTTTACTTTTCCTTTTGTTGCAGGCTGTTGGGTAACCCTGTCACTAAAGTATGGCATCAGTAAATCTAAGAAATTAAATTGGCTGAAATAGCTTTAAAAAAATATATTAAGTGCATTAATGTTACTTAGTGTTTTGTAGAAACGAAATAATAAAGTTCTACTGAGTTTATAAAAGTCCTGAGTTCTTACGAACCAAACACAGCAAGTACAATTTCATTGTCATTGGTCATACTTGTATTACCCGTCAGGTCACTTTATTGTTATTGTTATGAGCTTTCAATATCCACAAGAATTTGTGGAGTAAGTTTGTGCTCGGCCAAGTGTTTGGTAATGGTGTATTTAAGAATTAAGATATTTAATAAAACTTCTTGCCGGCTCTTAACATAGCCATAATCTCTTGCAATCGTTTTACTCGTGTTTCGGGCTTCTTGGCGGTTTGTAGTCTGAAATTGATGGCAAATTTGTTAGTCTTGTTTAGTGATTCGTAATAGACTTTGACAGTTTTGTCTTTTTTTAATTCTTTCAATAAGTCTTCTTGTTCCGTCATTGTGGAATGAGAGTCGTATGCTCTTGCCCAACGACCATCTGCTTTAGCTTTTTCAATTTCAGCAAAACCTCGGATTGTAATTTGCCCTTTTTCGATTAAATTTTCTACAAGAGAAATATTACGTTTCGACCAAATGCTTTGTGCTCTGCGTGGTGTATATTTTTGAAGATAAGATTGTTCATCATAACTTTTTCTTTGTCCATCAATCCAGCCAAAGCAAAGAGCTTCGTCTAATGCTTCTGTAATTTTTATTGACTCAACACCGGAATCTATTTTATATACCTGAAGCCATATACCTTCTTGCAAATCTTGGTTTTTTTTCAACCAAGCTCGCCACACTTTTTTTGATTTAAAAGATTTTATTTTTGCTTCTGCCATTTGTTAGCTCTTTTATAAAATTTAATTGTATAAAAATAGATGGTATAAAAATTCAAACCGTAACAAGGGAATAAAATTGCGATTTGAAAATCTAAATCTCTTTTCTTAAGTAACGTTTAGAGTATTTTATGTTAAGAGGTTTTTAATGTTCGTGAGCTTCACCTTGATTGGTCATTTTTGCAAGAATAAAGAATGCACCATTTACAACTATTTTGCTATTTGCTGGAATGTCTTTAAGCAAAGTAATTTCTGAATACCCAACATCTGTTGTTCCTTTCTTGACAAGAATCTTTTCAAATGTTGTTTCATCTTTGGTTGGTTTTGCTTTTTCAACTTCATCATGTGTATGCCCATGTTCATCGTGCTTGTGTTCTGCTTCTTCGCTTTGAAGCTCTGCCTTGTTTTCATTTACGACTATAAAAATAAAGTCTTGACCTTCATTATTTACGATTGCATTTGTAGGAACTGCATCAACAGTTGCATTTTCCAAGCTTACAATAGCGGTGATACTCATACCGTCAATCAAACCTGTTTTGTTTCCTAGCACTGTAGCATGAACAGCAACAGCTTTTGTGTGTTCTTCAAATGTGTTTGAGATTGCGTAAATTTTTGCATCATACTCTTTGCCTGGGTTATTTGTAAGCGTAAAATGTATTATCTGTCCTTCTTTGAGCTTCTGCAAATCTTTTTCATATACATACAAATCCAAATGCAACTGACTGTTATCAACAATTTCTGCTATAGGATTGTTTGCTTCAACATAAGTTCCTATGTTGACCATGATATTGCTTATTGTTCCATTAATCGGGCTTGTGATGTTAACTGCCGACTGAATGTTGTTAACTGTGAGTGAATGGGTGCTGATACCGATTAATTCCAACTGTTTTTGCAAACTTGATTTTTTGGCTTGTAGTGATTTGAGTTCTGCTTCGGCTTGCTGAAATATTTTTTGTGATGCTGCATTTCCTTCTTTGAGAGTTTTCTGCCTGTCATATTCTGCATTTGCCAATTCGGTTTTTGCAAGGGTGCTTAAATACTCTTCTTGCATGGTGATAAAAGTATTATTGCTTATGGTTGCAATGGTTTGTCCTTTGCTCACACTTGTACCGGTCTGAATCAAAATATTTTTGACTGTCCCGCCAAGCGATGCCGTAGCATTTGCTCGGTTTTGATTGGGCACTTTTAAAATTCCATTGGTTTTGAGTGATGCAGTGAGTTGCTTCTTTTCTAATGTTCCCAACTCAATGCCGATGGATTTCATTTGCTCTGCTGTGAGTACAACAGTTGAAGTGTTATCATGTTTGCCATGATGTTCTTCGCCTTCATGTGCTACTGTATTGTTTTTATTTCCACAGGAAGACAAAAATAGGCAATAGGCAATAAGCAATAGACAAAATGCAATGGGCAATGTGCAATTTGCAGTTCTTGATGATTTATTTATTTGATATTTCATTTTTGATTTTTTAATTTATTGTTTGAATAGATTAACAACTTGCTTATTGCATGTTGCTAATTGATTTTAATATTTATCAGGGTTATTAAGCATGTGATATAATAGTTTTCCTACTTCTTCATTTTTTGCAATCAGTGTTTTATAAATCACCTGCGTGATGTATTTGCATTCTAAGGCGAAGTCAAGCCATACGCCTGTTTCGGAATTCTCAGCATCGCAATCGGTAAGTTTTGAAATGAAATTAGCAGGGTATCTTTTCTTACGATTTGCTTCTGCAAGGTTTGCACAAACACTTCTTGAACTTCTTCTTATTTGATCTGTAAGCGAATAGGTCTCAGCTTTTGGAAATGATTTGCTGACTTCAAATATTTCCATTGAAAGTGAAAACGCTTTTTTGTAAACTGCAGTGTTTTTGAAATTGTAGCTTGCCATTATTTTAAGTTTTAGTTGCAAGTTGCTTATTGCAAGTTGCCTATTGATTTATTAAGAAATTGATGTTGATGATGGATTGATTTACTTCATTAATACTTTGCAAGTAGCCTGTTTTGATAGTTGTTGCATTCTGCAAAGCGGCTGCATATTCCAGATAATTAATTTCACCGTTATTAAATGAAAGTGTTGCTGTGCTGATGATTGTTTCAGCGTTTGACATGGCAGTATTCCTGTAATAATTGTAGTGGAGTAAGTACTGATGGTATTCTGCAAAAGCGTTTTTCAATTGGGATTGCAATAAGAGTTTGCTGTTATCGGCTTCTTTTTGTAATGCTTGCTGTTTGAGTGCTAGCGATTTTATTTTTTTAGCGTTACTCAAAAAGGTTAACGGAACAGTGATGCCAACATTAAATCCTGTGAAGCGTTGACTTTTGTCAAAGTAAACATCAGCTCCGTTCACATTCTGAAAACCTATTATACTCTGGTTCATGTAACCTACTTTAAAATCGGGGAGCGTTTGTGCTGTTTCCACTTTTTTGTTTTGATCTGCAATGAGTGCCTGCTGATACATCAATTTTAATGACGGATTGTTTGCAATGAGTGAAGTGTCAAATGTAGTAGAGAGTGAAAGCGGCTGAAATAATTCATTGCTGCTTATTGAAAAATCATCAGGTGTGTTTAACAGCATTTTCAATGAATTGTATGCTGATGTAATGCCCGTTTCGTTTTGCGAAAGTAATAATTGAAGTTCACCTCGTTTTGTTTCAGCTGTGGTTTTCTCCAATAAATTTGTTTCACCTGCAGTGTAGCGTAGTGTAGCAGCTTTTACAAAGTTGGAATACAAGCTATCCAATTTTTGCAACTCAGTTTTTGTTTGCTGCAAATACAACAACTGATAGTAATACATTTTTACCTGCGCGGTAATTTCGTTCGCTGTTGTCTGTTGCGAAAACTGAGTTCCCAGCATTTCAGCTTTATACAATTTGGATTTTACGGAGTAGTAAGTCGGAAAAGGAATAGTTTGCTGAATGTTGAAACCATTGTCTTTCTGAATGCTGTTGTATTGTCCGTACTGAAAATTGACTTCTGTTTTAGGCAATTCAAAAACAGATTTCTTCAATGCAGTTGAAGATTGCACATTGAGTTGTTGCGATTGAATTTTCAAATTGCTTTTAAGTGCAAGTGAAAGGGCTTGTTCAATTGTGAGAGTTGATTGTGCACGTGAGGCAACAGGCAATAAGCAACAGGCAATAAGCAAAAAGAAAATTGTTGTAAGCATTTGCCGATTGCCTGTTGCTGATTGCTTATTGTTTTTTCTTCCTGAAAACAAAATGTAGAGTAGTGGTAGAACAAAAAGTGTAAGGAAGGTTGCCGTTATCAAACCACCAATCACAACTGTTGCAAGAGGCTTTTGTACTTCTGCTCCTGCACTGTGAGAAAGTGCCATAGGCAAAAATCCTAAGGAAGCAACAGTGGCTGTCATAAGCACTGGACGCAAACGGATTTTTGTTCCTTCTTTTATTCTTTTAAGAATGTCTGTCATACCTTCTTTTTCTAATTGATTAAATGTTCCGATTAAAACAATTCCATTTAGCACGGCAACTCCGAACAATGCAATGAAACCAACGCCTGCCGAAATACTGAAAGGCATATCGCGTATGAGTAATGCAAATACGCCACCGATTGCACTCATTGGGATAGCTGTGTAAATTAACATTGCCTGTTTTATGGAGTTGAAAGTTAAATACAATAACATGAAAATTAGTGCCAACGCAACAGGAACAGCTATCAGCAACCGCTTGCTTGCCGCTTGTAGATTTTCAAATGTTCCTCCATAAGTGTAGTAATATCCTTCCGGCAATTTTACTTTTTCGTTCAGTTGTTTTTCAATGTCCTCAACAACACTTGCCACATCTCTGTCTTTTACATTAAAGCCGATAACTATTCTGCGTTTGCCACCTTCGCGGCTTATTTGTGCAGCACCTAACTCCATTTTTATTACTGCTACTTGCGAAAGTGGAATTTGTGCCCCGTTGGCAGTTGGGATATACAAGTGGTTTACATCTTCAATATTTTCCCGGTGCATACTGTCCAAACGAACCACTAAATCAAATTTACGTTCGTTCTCAAAAACAACACCTGCTTTACTCCCTGCAAATGCTGTGCTGACAATTTGATTGATGTCTTTAATGTTCAAACCGTAATTGGCAATTTGTGAACGATTGTATTTAATTACGATTTGCGGCAGCCCCGAAACCCTTTCAACACTTGGCTCTGTTGCTCCTTCTACATTTTGCACAACCTCATTTACTTTATTTGCATAGCTTAGCAGTGTATCCATGTTTTCACCAAATATTTTTACTGCAACATCCTGACGGATTCCTGTCATGAGTTCATTAAAACGCATTTGTATGGGTTGGCTTTTTTCAAAGAACACTCCGGGAATTACTTCCAGCTTTTCGTAAATCTCATCAGCTAATTCATCATACGATATATCACGCTTCCATTCATTCTGTGGTTTCAGAACAATTATCATATCTGTTGTTTCAGGTGGCATGGGGTCGGTTGGTACTTCGGCACTTCCTGTTTTTCCGACCACCATTTTCACTTCATCAAACTCTTTTATAAGCCGTGATGCCTGCATGGAGGTTTCCAAACTTTGCGAAAGCGAAGTTCCTTGTGGCAGTATGCAGTGAAAAGCAAAATCGCCTTCCTGCAAAGTGGGAATAAACTCACCACCCATTTTTGAAAAGATGAAAACAGAAACCGCAAAGACAAATACGGTTGCCATGATAACAGTTCTTTTCCAGCGAATTGATTTTTCAAGAAGCGGAGTGTATATGCGCTGAAAAAAATCCATCATTCGGTCTGAAATATTCTTTTTGTGAGTGGTTTTTTTGCTCAACAGCAAAGCAGAAGCCATCGGAATATAAGTGAGAGAGAGAATGAATGCGCCTAGGATGGCAAACGAAACTGTTTGCGCCATCGGGCGAAACATTTTTCCTTCAATACCGATTAGCGAAAGCAAAGGCAGATAAACAATAAGGATGATAATTTGCCCGAATGATGCGCTGCTCATCATCCGCTTTGCACTTTCAAAGACTGTTTTGTCCATTTGCTGCTGGTTTATTGGTAGTCCCTTACTAACATTTTTGCTCAAAGCCAATTGCTCATTACTCATTGCTGATTGCCTATTGCCTATTGCTAATTGATGCACAATCGCTTCTACAATTATCACAGCACCGTCCACAATTAAACCAAAATCAATTGCTCCTAAACTCATAAGGTTTGCACTTACACCAAACACATTCATCATTCCCAAAGCAAATAGCATGGAAAGAGGAATGGCGCTTGCGACTATCAAACCTGCACGAAGGTTTCCGAGAAATAGAACCAATACGAAAATAACAATGAGCGCACCTTCCAGTAAATTTTTTTCTACTGTGCCGATGGCACGGCTCACCAAATCTGTTCTGTCAAGAAAGGGTTCAATTATCACATCTTCCGGCAATGATTTCTGTATGGTATTTATTTTTCCTTTAATGCTCTTTACGACTTCTGCGCTATTGTATCCTTTGAGCATCATCACCACGCCACCTACCACATCTTTTTCTCCGTTGTAAGTCATTGCTCCATAACGCACGGCACTACCAAAACGAACTTCTGCAACATCTTTAATTAAAATAGGAATGCCGTTGGGATTTGTTTTAACGACAATATTTTTGATGTCGTCAAACGAGCCTATCAATCCAACTCCTCGAATGAAATAGGCGTTTGGTTTTTTGTCAATGTATGCACCACCTGTGTTCTCATTGTTTTTTTCAAGTGCAGAAAAAATTTCAGGGATGGTAATATCCATCGCCAGCAATCTGTCGGGATTAACCGCCACCTCATATTGCTTGAGTTCACCACCAAAAGAATTTACTTCTGCAATACCGGGAGTGCCGTAAAGCTGCCGGGCAACAATCCAATCCTGCATGGTTCGCAAATCCATTGCAGAATATTTTTCTTCACTTCCTTTCTTAGGGTGTATGATGTATTGATACACTTCTCCTAATCCTGTACTGACAGGTGCTAATTCCGGTTTACCAACTCCATTAGGTATATTTTCTTCAGCTTCTTTCAGTCTTTCATTTATGAGTTGTCTGGCAAAGTAAATGTCAACGTTATCATTGAACACAACGGTAATTACCGAAAGCCCGAAACGGGAAATGCTTCGAAGCTCTTCCAGGTCCGGAAGGTTGGTAATGCTTTGTTCAATAGGATAAGTTACCAACTGTTCTACCTCTTGACCGGCAAGAGTAGGACAAACCGTGATGATTTGTACCTGATTGTTGGTGATGTCGGGTACGGCATCAATAGATAACTTATTTGCACTCCACACTCCCCAAACAATGAGTGCAAGTGTCATCAAGGCAATGATGAATTTGTTCTTTATGCTGAACGCAATGATTTTGTTTAACATTTTTATATTAATTGACAATTAGCAATGTGCAATTGACAATTGCTTACTTATTGCAAATTGCCTATTGCGAAACTTTAAAAGTAAAAAAGCTAATCAACCAATCTTTGGCGGCTGCCAAATGGAAGAATTTACCTCCGATACAAAAGATGAATTATAAACAGAAAACTTCTCTATGTTTATTTGAAGGGAAAATTCAAGATTTGGAAAAGCAACTACTGTAATTGAAGTTGCACAACATGCGCAAAAGCAAAAGGGGCTGCACTGGTCGTTTTCATCGTGATGGTGGTCTTGTGCGGCTGCGTAAGTTGAAGGGATTTTGTGCTGGCTTGTATTGCAGTTGTCCTTACATGGCATACAAAGCAGAACAAGCATATATGCTGCTAAAAAAACTGCTATGTATTTTCTCCATTTCACGCTTCAAATATACGATTTTTAATATTTTATGTTACGATAGTTTAATAAGGCGGTGACGATGATATGCTGATGTATATAGAAAAAGGGTTGTTGGTTAAATGCTTAATCCTGTTATGGGTTTACCGTTCATTTTTTTCGATATAATAATGGTATTTCTTTCAGGCTATTTTAGGGCAAGACAATTGCGCTATTTGATAGATGAGGAATTAGCGTTTCAAATAAAAAAGGCTATCTGCAAAACAGACAGCCTCTTTAATAGAATAGGTTTGGTTTTAATTAATTTCCTAATTCACTCATAAATTTTACACGCATCATACGTATTTCGTCAATGGTGTAGTCGTTTTCGCCCAACTCGATTAGCGCATCTTCTGCACTGTCGCTTTCTGCTGTGCGGAAATAGTCGAAAACATCTTGCTGACGGTCGGCATCTATGACTTCGTTTAAATAATAATTCAAATCTATTTTTGTGCCTGAGGCAACAATACTTTCTAACTCTGTGATAATATCTCCCAGCGGAATACCTTTGGCTTCGGCCATATCATCAAGAGAAATTTTGCGGTCAATGTTTTGGATGAGATAAACCTTGAGTCCCGATTTGTTGACTACGGATTTTACGATGAAATCTTGTGGGCGTTCAATTTCATTTTCTTCTACATATTTTTTTATGAGGTCAACAAATGGTTTTCCATATTTGCTTGCCTTGCCCGCACCAACACCGGTTATGTTTTTCATTTCCTCCATGTTGATGGGGTACTGAATAGCCATTTCTTCGAGTGAAGGCTCCTGAAAAATTACAAAAGGAGGCAGGTTTTTTTGCTTGGCCATTTGCTTGCACAAGTCTTTTAGCATGGCAAACAAGGTTTCGTCAGCCGCTGCACCACCACCACCTTCGGGTTCATCGTCTTCGTCACTGTCGGCACTTTCGTAGCTGTGGTCTTGAGTTATTTTGAAGCTTTGCGGCTTGTCCATAAACTTTTTACCTTCATCGCTAAGTTTGAGCAAACCGTAGTTGTCAATATCTTTAAACAACAGTCCGGCAAGCAATGCCTGACGTACAACAGCCATCCAGAATTTAGCATCCTGATCCATTCCTTCGCCAAAGACTTCTAATTTGTTGTGTTGATAGTCTTTAATTGCTTTGTCGTCTTTTCCAATGAGGACGCTGATGACATGCTCTGCAGCAAATTTTTCTTTTACAGCCTGAACGGTTTCAAGAAGTAATACTACTTCGTCTTGTGCTTCTATTTGTGTTTTTGGATGCAGACAGTTGTCGCAGCTGCCACAGTTTTCTTCTTCGTAACGTTCGCCAAAGTAATGGAGCAGATATTTTCTGCGGCATACAGATGTTTCGGCAAACGAAACAGTTTCGAGTAGCATTTGTTTTCCTATTTCCTGCTCGGCAACCGGCTTGCCTTTCATAAATTTTTCGAGCTTCTCAATGTCTTTAAAAGAATAGAAAGTAATGCAACGCCCTTCGCGTCCGTCACGTCCGGCACGCCCTGTTTCCTGATAGTATCCCTCTAAAGATTTCGGGATGTCGTGATGAATAACAAAACGCACATCGGGTTTGTCAATTCCCATTCCAAATGCAATGGTTGCTACAATAACATCAATTTTCTCCATCAGAAATTTATCCTGCGTTTCGGCACGCACCGGTGCATCAAGACCTGCATGATAGGGCAGGGCTTTGATACCGTTTACATTGAGTGTGCTGGCAACTTCTTCAACTTTTTTTCTGCTGAGGCAGTAGATGATGCCTGACTTTCCTGTATGGTTTTTAACAAATTTGATGATCTCTTTTAGTACTTCAACTTTTGGTCGTACTTCATAATAAAGATTAGGTCTGTTGAAGGATGCTTTAAACAACCTTGACTCCATCATACCTAAATTCTTCTGAATATCGAGCGAAACTTTTTCTGTTGCTGTGGCTGTGAGTGCAATGACAGGAATGTTTCCGAGTGCTTCTATGATGGGCTTTAATCTACGGTATTCAGGACGGAAATCGTGTCCCCATTCTGAAATACAGTGTGCTTCGTCTATGGCCAGGAAAGAAACTTTAATTTCTTTAAAGAAAGCAACGTTTTCTTCTTTTGTTAATGATTCGGGCGCAACATAAAGTAACTTTGTTTTGCCTGATTTGATATCTTTTTTTACCTGGGCAATCTCTGTTTTGTTTAGCGATGAGTTGAGGAAGTGCGCCACAGCTTCATCGGTATTAAATCCTCTTAATGCATCAACCTGATTTTTCATCAGTGCAATTAAAGGTGATACAACAATGGCTGTGCCGCCCATCATTAATGCAGGCAATTGATAGCACATAGATTTGCCACCACCCGTAGGCATAATAACAAAGCAGTTTTCGCCACGCAATACCGTTTGAATAATTTCTTCTTGTTCGCCCTTAAATGTGTCGAATCCAAAATATTTGAATAAGGCGTCCTTTAGTCGAGCATCTGTAGGCTTTTGCTTGTTTGAGGCTGCAATTATAGTTTTTGCAACCGGCTTGGCTTTTTCGACCTCTTTAGTTTTCTTCTCAACTACTGTCTCTTTCACCTTCACTTTAGCCTTGGTGTCGGTTTTTTCATTCTTGTCTTTCACAGATTTCTTTTTCTTTGTTTCTGCTAACATTTTATTTATTATGCTAATTAAAAATTTGAGTTAACTAAATTAGATATTTTTGCTCAATTAAATTGTAACAATTAATTTTTTTTTAAAAAAATCAGAAATAGTTCAGATTGAAATCAAAGCAACAGATAATTAAAATTGCCAAAAAGACCCTTCAGTTGGAGGCGTCTGCTATTGACGGCTTGCAAAAATATGTTAACCATGATTTTTTTGAGACTGTAAAATTAATATTTTTATCAAAAGGAAGGGTTGTTTGTACTGGAATTGGTAAAAGTGCCATTATAGCTCAGAAAATTACCGCCACACTCAACAGTACAGGCACGCCAGCTGTGTTTATGCATGCTGCCGATGCCGTTCATGGCGACCTTGGGGTAATCCAAAAGGACGATGTAGTGATTTGTATTTCCAAAAGCGGCAACACCCCGGAAATAAAAGTGCTGGCGCCCTTGCTAAGGATGGCAGGCAATAAGCTAATTGCTATGGTGGGCGACACCTCTTCCTATCTTGCGCAGCAGGCACATTATATTCTAAACACTACCGTTGCCCGAGAAGCATGTCCGCATAATCTGGCACCTACAACAAGCACTACGGCACAGTTGGCCATGGGCGATGCCCTGGCAGTGTGTCTGCTCGAAAACAGGGGGTTCTCAAGTAAAGATTTTGCTAAATATCATCCCGGTGGGGCATTGGGTAAAAGGCTGTACCTGAAAGTTGGAGATGTTTATAAGAACAATGCCAGCCCACAGGTAAAACCTACCGATGACCTGAAGAAGGTGATTGTAGAAATTTCGGGAAGCCGCCTTGGAGCAACTGCCGTTGTAGATAAAGGTAAACTAATAGGGATAATTACCGATGGCGACCTAAGGAGGATGCTGCATAGAAGTGGCAATACACTGGCAACAAAGGCAAGAGATATTATGACTTTAAAGCCAAAAACTGTTAGCCCCGATACCATGGCTGCCGATGCATTTGTGCTGATGAAGTCAAATAATATTACCCAGTTAGTTGTGGCTGACAAAGGGAAGTATCTTGGTTTTATTCACCTTCACGATTTGCTTAAAGAAGGCATATATTAATTTTTAATTAAAGAAATGTTTTTCAGAAGGAAGCCCGACCCCAACTCAGAAATGAATTTTCTGGATCACCTTGAAGCCTTGCGCTGGCATTTGGTGCGTGCAACGTTAGCCATATTTATTTTAGCCGTTGTAGCATTTATTTATAAAGACATATTGTTCGATAAGATAATTTTCGGACCCAAGAACCCACATTTTATTACCTATAGACTGCTTTGTATGCTTTCGCAGAAATGGTCAATTGATTTATGTATTACCGATATTCCATTTCACCTGATAAGCACCACTATGGCAGGACAGTTTACTACGCACATGGTGGCAGCCGGAATTGCAGGCCTGATTTTAGGATTTCCTTATTTACTTTGGGAAGTTTGGCGTTTTGTGAAACCTGCATTGTCGGCCAAAGAGAAGAAATATACCAGAGGCATAGTGTTTTCAGCTTCTTTTTTGTTTTTCTGTGGAGTAGCATTCGGTTATTTTATTCTGGCACCGTTATCAATAAACTTTTTGGGAAGTTATAAAGTGAGCGAAGAAGTACAGAATGCCATTACACTCGATTCATATATCAGCATTGTAAGCATTATGACATTGGCGTGTGGAGCGGTTTTCGAACTGCCTATTCTCGTTTTTTTCCTCACCAAAATGGGTATTATAAGTCCTCAGTTTATGAGGCGCTACCGTAAACATGCTTTTATTGTAAATCTTGTGGTTGCTGCTTTAATAACGCCTTCGCCAGATGTTACCAGTCAGATGCTGGTGGCGATACCATTGTTTCTGCTATACGAATTCAGCATATTTGTTTCTGTTGTTGTGGCGAGGCAGGAGAGTAAAAACGAATAAAAAATAATCACATGAGCAAAAGTGTAGATGAGTTTAATGACTATCGCGCAAAAATGAATAAGCGCATTCTCGACTCAGATAATCTGGTTTTAAAAAGATTGTACAACCTTGATGCGAATACTTATATGGATGGTGCCTTGCCGGTGCAAACCAAAGAAATGCTTGGGCTTGTTGCCAGCATGGTGCTGCGCTGTGATGATTGTATTAAGTATCACCTTATTCAATGCAAACAAAGTGGTATTACTACAGAACAGATTTATGAAGTGTTTGCCGTAGCCAATATTGTTGGAGGAACCATTGTGATTCCACATACCAGAAGAGCAGCGGAATTTTGGGATGAGATTTGAATTTAAAGTTTATCTGCCTTATTCAGTTGGAATGAAAGGTAAAAGATAGGCTGCTTAGCTGCTAAATATTTTTTTTCATAAGTGGTTTGAATATCCATGTCAACCGGCATCTGCAATTCTTGATATAGGTCTGTTGTTCGGTTTAATATTTTATAGCCGCCATCACTGACAGTCTGCACGGTAAATTCAAATAAACTTTTATTGTCGGTCTTTAAATGAACAATGCCGTTTGGTTTTAAAAAAGTGCTGTATCTTTTGAGGAAAAGGGGAGAAGTGAGTCTTTTGTTCTCTTTCGATTCCTTTGGCTGCGGATCAGGAAAGGTAATCCAAATCTCACTTATCTCATTGGCTGCAAAAAACTTTTCAATGGTTTCCATCCTTATTCTTAGAAAAGCAGCATTCATTATTTTTTCTTCGTTAATGGTTTTTGCACCACGCCATATTCTTGCACCTTTAATGTCAATGCCAATAAAGTTTTTTTGCGGATAACGTTGTGCCAAAGCAACAGTGTATTCACCTTTACCGCATCCTATTTCCAAGACAATAGGTTGCGGTTTTTGAAAAATGGTTTCGTTCCACTTGCCTTTTAAATTAAAATCCGGTGAGTGATAGTTTATTTCCGGCTGAATTACCCTCTCAAATGTCTGCATTTCTGCAAAACGTTTCAGCTTATCTTTCCCCATAATCTTTTATACTCAAATAACGGTAATAGTATTTGCGAAGTTTGTAATTATTACTCCTGACTTGAAGGCAGTGCCATTAAATTGGAAAACAAACGGTATGCTCCGGGCACTCCAGCGGGCAGTTGCCTGAAGAAAGCAAGACCTGTATATACAAAATGCCCTTTGCCGGATTTGGCAACTATCAGACTTCCATTCAATGGACTTTCGCCTTTGTCATTGCAGCTTAATGGGGCTTGATACTTTGGGTCAATATCTTCCGCAAAATAGATTCCACGCTCCTGAACCCATCCTCTAAAATCTTCTGCAGTAATTTTGTTTGGTGTGTTTAATATTTTATTTTCCGGCTCAGTAAATCTAATTTCTGCATATTCATCTGTAACTCTTTTTCTTGATATTTTAAAAGGATATGGGCCTATGTTGTTACCAAGTTTACCCAAGTTGTTGTTGGTATTATATTGTACAATAAAAGTGCCACCGGAAGATACAAAGTCCATGAGTTTGTTTTTATAACCCATAAGCCAATCGTTGGTGTTGTAAGCTCTGACTCCTGCAATAATCACACTGTAATTTGACAGATTGTCGTTCCTGAGATTTTCTTCTTTTAAAACAGATATATTATAACCGGCATTCTGAAGACACTGCATCACTTCATCACCGGCACCTTCAATGTATCCTATTTTGCCTTTAGATGTTTGAAGCTGTAAAGGAACAATTTTTACTTCTGATGGTTTGAAATAATATTGGTAGGGGATGTGCTCGTAGTTGATTTCCTGCAAAGAATATGCTTCTGTATTATTTGGTAAAATACTTACTTGTAAAAATTGATTTGCTATCCTTTGATCAGCATCAGCCTTTGTGTCCTGTTGTATTGTAGCATTAAAAATCAGGCGCTCGTTTTTTGAAAGTTCTTTAACTTCAAATTCAGAAGGATTGACTTTATACCCTGCCGGTATGGTTAATCTAATTTTGCCAGTAAAGGATTTACTAAGACTTCGTACTGTAAGCTTCAGATGGCCGGTTTTATTGTTTATTAAAAGACAAACATTCTCATTAAAGTTTACAGAAACGGGTGGGACTACACTGGTTGTTCTGTATTTTTCGCCCTCTACCGGGTCAATCCATTTGTATCGCACCGGCAGATTAAAGGTTAATAGATGGTCTGAAATTTTTACTCTTACAGATACAGAAAAAACGGCATCATTAACAGGTTTCTCAATCATGTTTGGGTTGTCTAAAACATAACGACCTGATTCAGGTTTGTTTTTCAGCCAATAGTGAATACTATATGGAATGCTTGCAGGCACAACAAACGATTTTTCATGCGACCAGATTTTATTGTACTCAAGCTTTGTACTCATACTTGTATCAGCAAATGGTAAGTATGATATAGATTCAATAGTTGCAGGCGTTTGAGAATATATAATGGAGCTGAGCTTAATAGCGATGCTGTCACCTTGAGTTACATAAGGTTGATTCGAGGTAGCATCAAACCATAAACCTGCACAAGACAAAATAAGTTGCTCGGTTTCCTTAATTTTTAGATTTCTCCAGTGGTTATCCTGTAATTTGTTTAATTCATCATGAATCTTTAGCAAGTCAGGTAAAATAGCAGCAGGGTTTTTCATATCAAATTTAAGCAAGGCTGTTTCAGAAAGGGTCTTTATTGCTTCTGTGCCTTTAATTCTGTTCCAACTGAAATTACTTTTGCAAAATATTGTTGTACATGAGGTGTCGCCATCAATGTTTTTTAAATATTCAAGCATAGAACCTCTGATAATTTCTACACCAAACCCCTGACTCTTGTGCTGACTTCGGCTTAGTGCTGCAATTTCACCACATCCTTTTCCCCACCATGTATTGAAAAACCCAACATCTGTTTTCAATTGGTCATCACGTTGTGTGTTATTATTTCCAAAATTAAAGGTGTTCCAATACAGTGTTTTTGCCTGCCAGGGCTTTAAAGTTTTAAGTTGCTCAGGAAAATATTTATTGTCAGCAGCCATTTTAAAAGCTTCTCCCGCTAAAATTGCACTGGCTGTATGATGCCCGTGTCCGCCTTCGCCAGTAGTAGGAAAGCGGGTAATAATGACATCCGGTTGAATTAATCGGATGATATAAACCACATCTGCCAGTACGCTGTCATGATTCCAGAAAGTAAAAGTTTCTTCCGGTGATTTGCTATAACCAAAATCAATGGCTCGTGTAAAGTATTGTTCTGCACCATCAATTTTTCTGGCTTGCAACAATTCGTTAGTACGGATAATTCCTAAGGCCGCTCCTTGTTCTTTACCAATAAGATTTTGTCCGCCTTCGCCACGATTGAGGCTCAGATAACACGTGCGTAAATGTTTTTCTTTTGATAAATAGGTGAGCAGCCTTGTATTTTCATCATCAGGGTGAGCAGCAATATACAATACCGTGCCAACGGTATTGAGCTTTTCAAGACCTAATTTTATCTCTGACGGATTATAAGACTGTGCAGACAACAAACTGCACCAAAGAGTCAATAAAAAAAGAAAGTGAATTTTTCGAACCATAGATTAAAAAAAACCGAAACTACAATTTTTATCAGTTCATTTTGTTTAATAGTGCAAAATAGGATTAGAATTGAGGGGGCTGTGTTTGTTATAAGGTAGATGTTTTTATTAAAAAGTGAATGGTTTCTGTAGAAGTAAAAGCGTAAATTGTATTTGGAATTTCCTAAACTACTGATGAGAGTTTGTTGTTTGTACTCTTTGTTTACGTTTTCTCACCAATAACTGCCCATGCTTTTCTTCTTAACCTGTGTATTTTTCACAATTCTTCACTTGAGTAAATTGGATTGAAATTTACTCATAAATGATTTTTTTGTCCATGTTTTACACTTTTTTGTGCAAACCTATTTCAGGGCAGGACATATTTTTTTGTGGGTGCCTAATCATTGTCAATTATTTCCTTTACTTTTTGTTCTAACGCTTTTTGGTCAGGTAAATACAACTGATATTTTGAAACGAAAATTTTATTGGTCAATCCACCAGTTGCATACTTTACTGTGAATTCATGTTTATCTGTGGCAATGATAATTCCGATTGGTTCATTGTCTCCTTCGGTATTTTCTTCTTCTTTAAAGTAGTTCAGATATAGATTCATCTGCCCGATGTCCTTGTGTGTTACTTTTTTTGTTTTCAAATCAATCAGCACAAAACATTTTAAAATGCGATGATAAAAAACAAGGTCAATAAAATTGTGTTCGTTGTCAACTGTGATTTTAAATTGTCTTGCCACGAATGAAAAACCTTTCCCAAGTTCCAACAGAAATTTCTGCAAGTTGTCAATGAGTTTCTTTTCAAGCCCTCTTTCTTTAATGATGCCGTCTTTCGGCAATTCAAGAAATTCAAAAACATAAGGGTCTTTCACTGCATCCTTTGCTGAAATTAGTTCATGTCCTTTCTTTGCTAATGCCAACACACCTTTCTTGTCGGTGCTTAATGCCAATCGTTGAAACAAAGCGGAATCAATCTGCCGTTTCATTTCTCTGAAACTCCAGTTTTCTTTAATACTCTGTTTCTCGTAGAAACTTCTTGCCAAGTCGTCCGAAACCGTGAGTAATTCAGCATAGTGGCTCCAACTCAGCAATATGCCGGACACTGTCTGGCGTTTTGCAGATTTGCCAGACACTGTCTGGCGAATTTCAGATTTTCCGAACATCGTCTGGAAATTCGGGTATTTGATATAGAAAAGCCGCATCAGTTGAAGGCTTGAACGACTGAATCCTTTACCGAATCTCGTCTTTAAGTCTTTGGAAAGAGAAACCAACAATTCCGTTCCATACTCTGCCCGCTCTTTTCCTTGCTGCTCATATTCAACAATGTGTCTGCCTATTTCCCAATTGGCTTTCACTAACTCTGTATTGATTGCTTTAATTGCATTCTCTCTTGCTTTTTGCAAGGTTGAACCAATGTTATCAAGTAAATCGTTGTATTTGTTCTTTGATAGTTTCATTCTTTTACTATTTTTATCCATTCAAAGTCTCCCTCATTTCAGGAGACTTTGAATGTAGAAATTGCTACTTACCATTCCATTTAAGTAACATCAACTACATAAACACCCGGCAAATTAAGTTCATAAAACCCTGCACTTGAATGTTTGTGGTCGGTAAACTCAATTGCCAAATTCCACTTTTTAACACAGGGATGGTGATGTATGTTATCTAACCTTTGTTTCATAAACATTTTTTGTATAGTATGGTTTACAGTCAAACGATTGTTCAAATACGTGATGCAGTTTGCCGTCTTTAGTCTGTTCTTTAGGAACGGCATGTTCCATTTTCAACAATAAATCAAATCTACCCGTCTCCTTTAACCTTTTAGCCATTTCATAAGCCTTAAATCATTTGCCGTTTGCCACTAATTTATTTTTTGTGGGCTGATTATTCATTGTTCTTGCTCTTAAATAAACTGTCAAATAAAGTTTTCTGTTTAAAATAAAGTCCGTCACTTTTTCCTCTCACTTGTCCAACAAAGTTGATGTAACCTTCAAGACGATGAATAAATTTTGCCCTGTGTTGGATTTCAATTTCTCCTCTAAAATTAAAGTGTCGCTGTGTTGCTGTGTCAATGCCGTTTGTTGTCATGTCATGTAGCATTGCCCGAATTTTCTTCAATAGTTTTCTGTCAACATTTACTTTTTCATTCACTGTCAAACCTGTTACGGTTTGTTTTCTGTTTGATGATTTCAAACGAAGTTTCTTCTCGTTGATTTGAAAGTTATTTTTCTTAATCAGGTTAATGATGTCAAGAACTGTGTCGTTTGAAATGAGTGTATCAGCTGAAAAAGTTAAATCATCAGCGTAACGGGAAAATAGTAAACCGTTTGTGTTGCAAAACTCTTTCAAGTCATTGTCAAGTTTCAGACAAATGAAATTTGAAATCACTGGCGAAGTTGGTGCACCAATTGGAAGTTTGCCTTCATAAGTTGTCAGTAAAGTCAATGCTGTTGCAACTGAATCATTAAAGTTGAAACACTCGGAAGTAAAAACGTCCTTCACCTGCATTGCAGATATACTTGGAAAAAAATCTTTCAAGTCAATATTCAACACATGCTTTTTACCGATGTGAACTTTAGCATTCTCAACGATATTGCAATGTGTCCCTAAGTAGTGAGGATTCACAACAAAGCCATGCACTTCATTTGGCTTCATCCACAAATAATACGCTTGCAAAAAATAATTCAGTCGCTTCTGAATTGCCTTCAACTTTTTTTCGGGAGCAAAAATTTGTCGTTCACCACCTTTCTTTTTTTTGATTGAATAATTCCTGTAAGTCGGATTGTTTATGATTTCCTCCAACTGAAAAAAAGATGTTTTGAGAAGCCTGCAAAGTTCCGATGGGCTTTCAACTGTCAGAAGGAGTAAGGCATTTAATTCGTGCTTCTTTAAGGACTGCAAACTTTTATGCAAATGATGTGAGCCAACATAAAAATATTTATGAATATGCTTTTTATTCTCTGCCGAAAATTTAAGTATGTCAGTTGCTTGTTGCATAAATAAAAATGAGCCGTTGCAAATTATCTTTGATTTTGTCGTTATTTATGAGAAGCGGAACGCAGTGAGCATCGCAATAAATAGCGATAATTCAATTCTTCCACTCCGTCACGGGTTGCAGGAACACAACCACCATGTCGTAAATGTTTGACATCATAATTTTTCAAGCAACGGCTCAATGTCTTTGATGTTAAAATGGTTCTTCTAATTCTTCTAATCTGCTTTTTGAAAATGTAAATTCGTTTTTGAAACCGTCAAAGTTTCTGTAGTTGGTAAAGTTTGCATCACGCAAAAGTTTTACTGTTCCTAAACTTCCGTTTCTATTCTTAGCCAAAATAAGTTTTGTTAATCCCGCTGTGCTGTTACCGTCTTCATCACATTCAAGTCCGTAATATTCGGGTCGGTAAATGAAAATCACTTTGTCCGCATCTTGTTCAATTGCTCCGCTTTCTCGCAGGTCAGAAAGTTGCGGATGCTTTGAACCGCCTCTTGATTCAACTGCTCTGCTCAATTGACTGGAAGCAATTACACAAACATTTAAGTCCTTGGCAATGTTCTTTAATTCCCTACTGATGTAACTGATTTCAAGTTCCCGGTTGTTACGGTACTTATTTGAACTCATCATTTGCAAGTAATCAACAACAATCACTTTCACTCCATTTTCAGCAATCTGTTTTTGGCAATGGGCTTTCAATGCTGTGAAAGAATTATTGCAACTGTCGTTCACAAATATTTTGTGTTTGCCAAACTCATTTGAAATTGCAGATAAATTATTTTTCTGTTCTTCTGTTAGTTCGTGTTGCAAAATTTTATTGACTGCAATTCCTGAAAGTGAAGAAATGAAACGGCTTGCTAATAAAAATTCAGATAAATCAAGAGTGAAATACAGAACTGGAATAGTTGTAGAAATATTGAGAGACAGATTTACAAGCAATTGGGTTTTTCCCATTGAAGGTCTTGCTCCAATTACAACTAACTCTCCCAAGCCAAAACCGCCAAACATTCTATCAAATTCTGTGAATCCTGTTTTGATTGCATTGCCCGGATGCGTTTCTGCTTGTAACTGATTTATGTTCTTAGAAACAAGGTCGGCAATACTTTTTGATTCTCTAGCAACACTGTTTTGCAATTCCGATTCATAAACTATCTGCTTCAATGAAGCAAGCAACTCTCTTTCGTCAATATTTTGATTGCCGACAAGATTTTCAATTTTATTTTTTATTTCCTGATTCATTTTGTGAAGGTAGATTTAAGTTGTGTTGTAACAGCGATTGTTGAAAAATTATTGTCCTGTAATTGCCCGAAAAAGAATTATCCCTACTGTCAAACCAATTGAAGCAAAGAGTAAAATTTTCAGAAGATTATTTTCTTTAGCAATTTTCTCAAACATTTTGGTAAATTCTTTCTCTGAATTATCAATTCGTTGTTTGGTTGCGTTCTCTGCTGATTCAATTCTTGAAGCCAAATCTTTTTGTTTGGCGGTTAAGTCGTCTTTAATATTTCTTTCAATATCGCCAAGTCGTTGCTGTGTATTTTGTAGTCCTTGATTTATTGAACTTACTTTGTCCATTCAAGTTCTCCCTCATTTCAGGAGACTTTGAATGGACGGAAAACCTGGACACCAAAGTATCCGTGAAGAGGTTTTTCAATTAAAAGTAGGCTTCATCAGCCGCGGCTGATAAGCCAATATAAGCCCTTTAATTTTTTCCAAGAAAATTTCGCTGCATAAAATCAAGCCATCTTAAAACAGAGAAGAGCACTTCTACATTAATATTAGATGCAGTATTCTAAAAGAAAATAACTTTTTTACAACCTGACGGTTTGGCAACTTGACGCAGGTAGGGCATTTTAGCACCACTGTTGATGCGAGAACCGAACTTCAAATATAGCGCAATAGTTCAATCGTTGCAATTTACTTCTGTTTGCGTTCAAACCACTTGTCAAGCGTTCGTTTTTATATATGTGCTGGATTAATCTGTATTTGTCCTCCAATGGCTTTTAAAACTTTCATTATTGTTGCAAATTGCGGCTTTGCTCCATCAGACAATGCTTTATATAAACTTGGTCGGCTAAGTCCGGTTTCTTCCGCTATTTTAGTCATTCCGATAGCTTTTGCAATGTTTCCGATTGCAGTTATAATTTGAGCATCATTTCCATCTTTCAAAACTTCATTAAGGTATTCAGCAATCATTTCGTTGCTTTCTAAATAGTCCGATATGTCAAATTTTGTTGTTTCCATTTTCTTTACTTTTTAAGTTTACTCCAAATATCTTTCGCTTTTTCTATGTCTTTTTGTTGGGTTGATTTATCTCCACCAATCAAGAGAACGATAATTTTTCCATTTTTTTCCTTGAAGTAGATTCGATAACCTTTTGCATAGTTGATTTTCAATTCACTAATTCCGTCACCAACAGGTTTGCAATCTCCAAAATGTTCTTCGGTTTCCAATTTTTGGATTCGGAACAAAATCTTTGCTTTTGCTACTAAATCTTTTAATTTTTTCAACCATTTATCAAATTCTGCCGTTTTCTCAATAAAGTACATTTAATCATTGTATTCATTCGGATACAAAATTAGTGAAATTTTTTTTAAATACTAATATTTATTTCCATTCCATTTCAGTAACATCAACTACATAAACACCCGGCAAATTAAGTTCATAAAACCCTGCACTTGAATGTTTGTAATCGGTAAACTCAATTACCAAATTCTACTTTTTAGCATAGGGATGGTGATGTATGTAATCTAATTTTTGGTCCATAAACTTTTTCGTATAGCATGGTTTACAGTCAAACGATTGTTTAAATACGTGATGCAACTTACCGTATTTAGCCTGTTCTTTAGGAACCATTTGTTCCATTTTCAGCAATAAATCAAATCTGCCTGTCTCCTTTAACCTTTTAGCCATTTCATAAGCCATAAATCATTTGCCGTTTGCCACTATTTTATTTTTTATCCATTATTTCAAAGTCCCCTGAAATGAGGGAGACTTTGAAAGTATGGAAATAGCACTTCACCGGCTCTATTTCCAATTTGTTTGTTACCGGCAGGTTTTCTTTTCATTTTAGTCTTATTGATAAATCCAAATGCCCTCCAAATCCGAGTTCAACTATTTTTTGAAGTGTCGAAATCCGAGCTTCTTTTATGTTGTTCTCTATTTTTGAAATATACGACTTGGTCGTACCAACTCTGTTTGCAAGCTCTTCTTGTGTTAAGCCTTTTTCAAGTCTTGCTTGTTGAAGCATTACTCCGATTTTAAAGTTTTCGTACCCAGCTTCCAATTCATCACGTTTTTTCGTTCCACGTTTGCCGTAGTTTTTTTCTTTAAAATCTTCAAGTGTCATCAAATTTTTATTTTTCGTTTTCATATTCTGTTTTTATTTTAATTGCCATTTCAATTTCCTTTTTTGGTATCTTTTGAGTTTTCTTCTGAAGACCATTAGCCAAAACCACTAATTGTCCTTTGTCGAAAAAACAGAAAATACGAAAAATATCACTTCCTAATTGTACTCGAATTTCGTAAAGTCCTTCCGTATTTTCTATATGCTTTAGATACGTTTCTGGAACTCTTTCTAAATCTTCTACCAAATCAAATGTCCAAACTATTTTCGCTTTTACTTTCTTGTTTTGCTTGTTAAAAAAAGTTTGAAAATAGTCTTTGTAAAAGGTTATTGTTCTATATTTCTTTTTTTCGTTCACTTTGCAAATATACAAAAGTTTCTCTTTAGTGCAACTATATTTTATGGGTTTTTTGTTTATTGTTGTCGGAGAGATTTAGGCGAAGAGTTCGGTTAAACTTCTGGCTAACGGCTGTCTGTGAAAAAATATAATTTCAAAAACATGTTCAAATATAGGGATAATGTTGTATGTTTAGATATTAAAAATTGGTCATAGCAATGCCCACACTAACAAGAATAAATCGGGAGCAAATCACCTTTTCCAACTTAGAGAGTCAGGTAGCTCCAGACAGAGAAATAAGTTTTATAGATGCTCTTGTCCATTCAAAGTCCCCTGAAATGAGGGAGACTTTGAAAGTACGGAAATGGGCTGGTTTTATATGTTTTCAGTTGTTAATGAGTTTGCTTTTACGTCATCATAAAATTTTGCCATAGTAACTTGCATATACGGCATAAGCCATAGAAGGCCTATTCCTAATGTCAGAATACAAAGCAATGCCCAACCTAAAAATCTCAGACATAGACAAAAATACTTCCATTTGTAACCATCCATCATCTTTTTACTTTTATCTATTGCATCCATAGCACCAATTGAATTGTCATCAGCTAAAATGTAGAAGGTCATAGAATAAGATATGGCAGCAATAATACCGGGTATTATAAGTAAAATCATCCATAATAAAAAGAAAAGAATTATTAATAGATAAGCACCTAATGCAGTTCCAAAATTACTAAAGCCTTGAAATATTTGTTCCAGTTTAGCGTCTTGGTTTCTTGAAATGGATAACCCAAAAACGGCAAGACCTAAAGCAAATGGACCAGAAATTATTAATGATGCAATTGGTCCAACAATTGTTATCATTTGTAAAACCACAGAGATTAATAAATATACCACAAATGTTCCAATGGCTAAGCCCCATTTACCTTTTAGAGATTCTCTCGCCATTTGCATTAAAACAACATTTTCAGTTTTCATTTTATTTCTTTTTTATGTTTTCCTACTCATTTGGCTTTTCGGTTTCGCCCCGTTTCTTTAGTGGTCGCTGGTCTCCACTTTTTATTTTTATTCTGTCAGTCATTAATAGTCAAGAACTGTCAAACCGCAAGAACTGTGGTGCTCGTGTCTGTCCTTGACTACTGTGTCGTTTCTTAAACTTGCCCATAACGTCAGTCTGTAAAAAAACAATTTTAAAAACATTTTCAAATATATGGATAATGTTTGTCCATTCAAAGTCTCCTGAAATGCGAGAGACTTTGAAAGTACGGAGAAAGGTAAAAACGGCAAGCTGGCATTAGCCACTGTGGGAAATAAACTTATTAAACAAGCGGTGGCTGTTGCTAAATCCGAATTGCCTTACGATGAAAAATATTCTTCTATAAATGCTTGTTTTTAACCACAGTTCTTGTTATGCACAGTTATACTCTGTCCACAAAGCACAAATGTATGTGGTTCCGTTACAGTTTTTATATGTTCGCCTTAATCAATCCAAAGTAACTTAACATTATTTCCCAACCTTTTCCTTTCGGTATGTGATAAATAGTCATTTCATCAGAAGGTCTAATTGTGCTTTTGATTATGTAATCAGGAAGTGTATGATCTGAAGAATTAACCATATACATATAAAATATTCCGCCAATCAGAAATGTGTATGCACGATGTCCTGATTTAATTCTTATTTGCTTTGGATGACCAATGATGTCAGTTGAAACATCTTTGTCATTTACATATGTCATAAAGTACAAAGGATAATCATCAACCTTTCCAGGATTACCTTCATAAATCATTTTGCGTAACACTTCTTCATGCGGTCCTAAATTTATTTGGTCAAAGAGTGCACGTTTTGAAATACTTGCTCGCCAAAGAACCGACAACAGAAATATTTTGAACTTATGATAATTTATTTTCTTGCAAAGGGTAAACTTCACTCCGTCTTGACTTTTAAAATTATCGCATTCAGGACATTCACTATCTCGTAATGCTCCACCATAAATTGCCTTACGCGCATAATTCTCATAGCCACCTAAAAGTTTGTTGTCACAGTCACTGCACAATAAACCTCCTTCGTATTCGCCCGAAGAAGGCATTTTAATTCTTGGTTTTACTTTGCCAAATTCCGATGCAGGAACAACTCTAATTTTGTGATTGTCGTCATACAATTCCTCATACATAAAGTCAGGAATAATATGAGATTTTGCGATTAGTTGTTTTTCTTGTAAGCAAAGTTTGCACTTTTCCATTGTACAAAAGTTCGATAAAAAATGTCTGTATAATGTTCCGCAGTTTCAAATTAGCACTACCGGTTGTTCGAAGCGTTAAAATTGCACATAACGTCAACATGTGAAAAAAATAATTTCAAAAGCATTTACAAATATAAATTAATTTCAAAAGGTTTCATAAAGTAAAATTATAAACCAGGTGAGTTCTATTTTCATAAAAACGTATCAACCCTTCAATGTTTTTTTAATATTTCAAAGTCCCCTGAAATACGGGAGACTTTGAAGGTATGGAGAAGGAAAATCCTATGCGGGCAGGATTTGTTTATAATCTTGAAGGCTACGTTTATAGTAGTGCAACGGATTATTGCCCCAGCAAAGGGCTTATTGACTTAGTGCTGCTTGAATGATAGTAGGGCACAAGTCTGAAGACTAGCGCCAGAGGGGGACACACTCTCGGCAAAAAATGCGAACAAATAGAAAGAAAGTTTACACCGCAAAGTAGTTCGCATTTTTTGCACTTGCAGAATGTTTGTTAGAAGCACAACACTTTGATAACCGATAAACCCCTCAAAAAAATTATTTCGTTTAATCTTTATGTTATCAGCCGTTATACTGTTCATCGGAGTCGTAACTTTTCAAGTTTGCAAAAATTTTTATTCATTGCTTCAATATTCTTCTCGTGATTCGTTTTCCGTCAATTGTCAAGACAACAAAATACATCCCGTTTGGTTGCCCATTCAAGTCAATGGTTCTTGTGATTGCAAGATTATCTTGTTCACTAAATACAGTTTGAGCTAAAATATTCTGAATAGTGATGGAAACATATTTCATGCTTTGTTTCTGAATTGTTACATCAATGTTAGATATGAATGGGTTGGGGTAAATAGCAATTATTGATTGAAAATCATCTAGTGAATTTACTCCAGTGATATTATTCAATGTGAAATTGTCAATATAGTTCCAGCTGAGAATAGAATCGGCTACTGCAACTGTTATGAAGGAACTATTATTAATGGGAGAAAAAGTCAATGATTGATAAGTCCATGTAATACCAGGGACTGGAACCGTATCTATTAGTGTGCCAAATGATAAACTATCGGCTGAGTATCCAATCTTTAATTTGTTTGGGTTCCAAGATGAAGATTTTATATTCCAGAAAGAAAGAGTATACGTTTGACCACTAATTAGAGGTGAATTTAACGCTAAAGAAAAGGCTTCAAGTGCTATTGGAAAGTGGCAAGCGATTGCAATAAAATAATTTCCATTTTGTGCTGTTCCATATCCGCAACTATTAGTAAGAATATCAAGACCGTCAGAACCGAAGCCGTAACAATTAGTCATGAATCCATTAAAACTGTTATTGGTAGTATTAATCTGACAATTTGCTGTTGTATTTTCAAAATTACCATTCAAGAAATTCTGAGCGTGGGCTAAATTGAAAATAAACAAAATGTGTAGTGAAAGAATTGCTTTTTTCATAACGTCCCTTTTTTTAATTGCTGTTCAAGTTTGCACTGCCGCCAAAGAATGGCTGATAACATTTAAATATCAGCATATTTTCAGCTAAAACATGCTGAATACTGCACAAATATAGCTGTATGTGGCAATTGTACAAATTTTTTTTTCAAATCCTGTTTTGTCTAGCGGGCTTTGTATTTTACTTAGTTTTTTTACCTTAGGGGTATATGTCATGTTAGTAAGCAGGTTTTTATCACCTGATAGCTGTTTCAAGGCCAAAAGGTCGGTGATACTTTCATTGAATCCGATGTTGTTACTTGCTTTGCCAAAGCTGTTTCATGGCTAAAAGACCGGTGATACTTTCAATCTGGTTTCAGTCCAAAAGGCTCAAACTATTTACTAAAACCAAATCAATAAGCCACATGGTTGTTTTATAAATAGAAAATACATGCTTGCCTTTTAAAACTATGTTTTACTAAAGCCATGTCGAATAGCAGTTAACCCCGATTTTATAGTGAATGACTTCTTCATGGTTTTGTCGTAATGCTCGTATGTTTAATTGACAATAGTTTTGATGACTGTTTTAACAAAATGAAGAATATTTTTAGCCTGAAAGTAGTGGTAATTTGTCAGGATATGAAAAAGTCAATTTCGATTATTTCACAAATATAATTGATTACCAACACGATAGCCATTTGAAGAAATTCTTAAAAAAATCTTTTTCAATTAGTTGTAATTCTAAAAAGAATCTCTACATTTGCAGTCCCAAAAAAGTTGGGATTAACATATTGGATAATTAAGATGCCTACAATACAACAATTAATACGCATAGGCCGCTCTAAAATTGAGGACAAAAGCAAGTCCCCGGCCTTAACATCCTGCCCCCAGAGAAGAGGGGTTTGTACACGTGTTTACACAACAACACCCAAAAAGCCAAACTCTGCATTACGCAAGGTGGCCCGTGTACGTTTAACCAACAAATTTGAAGTAACAGCATATATTCCCGGAGAAGGTCACAATCTCCAGGAGCACTCTATTGTATTAATCCGTGGCGGCAGGGTAAAAGACCTTCCCGGAGTTAGATACCATATTGTGCGTGGTGCATTAGATACCTCAGGTGTAGAAGGACGTAATCAGCGCAGAAGTAAATACGGAACCAAGAAGCCTAAAGCCGGTGCCCCTGCAGCTAAAAAATAATCAGAAAAGTTTCAGTTTAAAATTTCATAGATGAGAAAGTCGAAACCCAAGAAAAGGATTTTATTGCCTGATCCAAGATATAATGATCAACAGGTAACACGTTTCGTAAATGGTATGATGGAGTCCGGTAAAAAAGGAACTGCCTATCAGATTTTTTATGATGCTTTAGAAAAGGTTACTGAAAAAACACAGGAGGACGGATTGGAGCAATGGAGAAAAGCATTAAATAATGTGATGCCATTGGTAGAGGTTCGCAGCCGCAGGGTTGGTGGAGCTACATTTCAGATACCATCAGAAGTTCGTCCTACACGCAGAACGGCATTGGGCATTAAGTGGCTGGTAGGATATGCACGCTCACGTAATGAGAAGTCTATGTCTGACCGCTTGGCCGGAGAAATAATAGCAGCAGCAAAAGGCGAAGGAGCAGCAGTTAAGAAGAAAGATGATACACACCGTATGGCTGAAGCGAACAAAGCATTCTCACATTTTAAAGTATAAAAGCAGAGAGACACTATTCAAATGGCAAACGATTTAAGATATACAAGAAATATTGGTATTGCTGCACACATTGATGCAGGTAAGACTACTACAACAGAGCGTATCCTTTACTATACAGGTGTAAACCATAAGTTAGGCGAGGTTCACGATGGTGCTGCTACTATGGACTGGATGGTTCAGGAGCAGGAGCGTGGTATTACCATTACATCAGCGGCAACTACCTGCTTTTGGAATTACCGTAACAATAAATATAAAGTAAACATTATTGATACTCCCGGACACGTTGACTTTACCGTTGAGGTAAATCGTTCACTACGTATTCTGGATGGTTTGGTATTCTTGTTTTCTGCTGTTGATGGTGTTGAACCTCAATCAGAAACAAACTGGCGCTTAGCGAATAACTATAACGTTACAAGACTTTGTTTTGTTAACAAAATGGACCGTGCCGGTGCCGACTTTTTAAATGTGGTTAAGCAGGTTCGTGAAATGCTTGGCGGTAATGCCGTGCCATTGCAATTGCCAATTGGTGCAGAAGAGCACTTTAAAGGTGTGGTTGATTTGATAAACTTTAAAGGTATTGTTTGGAATGAGCACGATCAGGGGATGACATTTACAGAAGTTCCTATTCCTGCCGAAATATTGGACGAAGCAAAAGAACTCAGAGAAAAGCTTCTTGAGTCAATTGCCGAGTTTGATGATAAGTTAATGGAGAAGTATTTCGATGACCCAAATAGTATTACAGAGCGCGAAATTCTTGATGCATTAAGAAAATCATGTATTGCAGGAAAAGTTGTTCCAATGGTTTGTGGATCATCCTTTAAGAATAAAGGTGTTCAAACAATGCTTGACTTGGTAATGGAATTATTACCTAGTCCTGTTGATAAAGATAATATTACCGGAACAAATCCCGATAATGGCGAGCCTGTAAGCCGTAAACCTGATGTAAAAGAGCCTTTCACAGCATTGGCATTTAAGATTGCTACAGATCCTTTCGTAGGTCGTTTGGCATATTTCCGTGCTTATGCCGGACGTTTGGAGTCAGGTTCCTATGTGCTAAATTCTCGTTCAGGTAATAAAGAACGTATTTCTCGTATCTTCCAGATGCATGCCAATAAACAAAACCAGATTCCTTTTATCGAGGCCGGTGATATTGGTGCAGCAGTAGGATTTAAAGATATTAAAACCGGTGATACCCTTTGTGCAGAAAATGCACCAATTGTACTTGAAGCAATGCAATTTCCTGAAGCAGTTATCGGTTTGGCTATTGAACCAAAAACTCAGGTTGACACTGAGAAGTTAGGAACTGCATTGAGTAAATTAGCTGAAGAGGATCCAACGTTCCGTGTAAAAACTGACGAAGAGACAGGTCAGACAATCATCAGTGGTATGGGTGAACTTCACCTCGAAATTATTGTTGACCGTCTGAAAAGAGAATTTAAAGTAGAATGTAATCAGGGTGCACCAGAGGTTTCTTATAAAGAAGCAATTACGGGTAATGTATCACATCGTGAGGTTTACAAAAAGCAAACCGGTGGTCGTGGTAAGTTTGCCGATATACAGTTTACTTTAGGTCCTGTTGATGAAGATTTTGATCCGGTAGCTAACAAATCAAGCCTTCAGTTTGTGAACCAAATTACAGGTGGTAACATTCCAAAGGAGTTTATCCCATCAATCGAAAAAGGATTCAAAGCCGCTATGGTAAATGGTGTTCTTGCCGGTTATCCGTTAAGCAGCCTTAAAGTAGTTTTAACAGATGGTTCATTCCACGCTGTTGACTCTGATGCATTATCATTTGAAATTGCAGCCAAACTTGCTTATAAAGATGCTTGTGCAAAAGCAAAACCAATATTGCTTGAGCCAATCATGAAAGTAGAAGTAGTTACGCCTGATGAATACATGGGAGATGTTATGGGCGACCTTAACAGAAGACGTGGACAGATGGAAGGTATGGACACCCGTGCAGGAGCACAGGTTATCAAAGCAAAAGTTCCGCTTTCTGAAATGTTTGGATATGTAACAACGTTGCGTACCATCACTTCAGGCCGTGCTTCATCAAGTATGGAGTTCTCTCACTATACAGAGTGTCCTCGTGCCATTGCCGAAGAAGTAATTGCCAAGGTAAAAGGTAAATTAGAAAAAGCATAATTGTAGGTTTAAAATAAGAAATTAAATAATATATAAATGAATCAGCGAATCCGAATAAAGCTCAAATCTTACGATTACAATCTCGTTGACAAGTCAGCAGAGAAAATCGTAAAAACCGTTAAGACTACGGGAGCAGTGATCAGCGGACCCATTCCTCTTCCGACTGAGAAGAAGATTTATACAGTACTTCGCTCGCCACACGTAAATAAAAAGGCAAGAGAACAGTTTCAGTTATGCTCTTATAAGCGCTTGTTGGATATATACAGCTCAACCTCCAAAACTGTTGATGCGCTCATGAAACTGGAGTTACCAAGTGGTGTTGAGGTTGAAATAAAAGTATAGTTAAACCCTTAAAGTAAAGAACAATGTCCGGAATAATAGGAAAGAAAATAGGAATGACCAGCATGTTTAATGCTGAGGGTAAAAACATTGCTTGCACAGTAATTGAAGCAGGACCATGTGTTGTAACCCAGGTTAAATCAGTAGCAACTGATGGCTATGATGCCGTACAGTTAGCTTTTGATGACAAAAAAGAAAAGCATACAACAAAAGCGCTGCAAGGTCATTTTAAGAAATCAAACAGCTCATTTAAGCGCAAGGTAGTAGAGTTTAAAGGCTTTACTACAGAGGTAAAACTTGGAGATGTTATCAAAGTTGATATCTGTCCCGAAGGCGAATTTTGCGATGTGGTTGGAACCTCAAAAGGTAAAGGTTTTCAGGGTGTTATTAAACGACACAACTTTGCCGGTGTGGGAGGTGCAACGCACGGTCAGCACAACAGATTGAGAGCCCCCGGTTCTATGGGAGCATCATCGTTTCCTTCTCGTGTACTTCCGGGAAAGAGGCTAACTGGTCACATGGGCGATGAACAGGTGAAGATTCAAAATCTGCAAATTTTAAAAGTTATGCCTGAGCATAATATTTTAATCATAAAAGGCGCTGTACCAGGTGCTAAAGGTTCATATATTAAAGTAGAATTTTAAGCGAAATGGAATTAGAAATTAAACAAAGAAACGGTCAGGCTACTGGAAGAAAAGTAACGCTTAATAGCGAAATCTTTGATGCCAAACCAAATGATCATGCTATATGGCTCGATGTAAAAAGCATCATGGCTAATGCACGTCAGGGTACCCATAAATCAAAGCAACGTAACGAAGTTTCCGGTACAACTAAGAAGTTGAAACGCCAGAAGGGAACCGGAGGAGCACGTGCAGGAAGTATGAAATCGCCACTTTTCGTAGGTGGTGGACGTGTTTTCGGCCCGCAACCTCGCGATTACACCTTCAAAATGAATAAAAAAGTAAAACGTCTGGCTCGTATTTCCGCTCTTAGCTATAAAGCAAAAGATAACAACATAACCATTGTTGAGAATGTATCAATGGAAGCACCAAAAACCAGTGAAGTGGTAAATATTTTGAAGCAATTGGAACTTGCTAATAAAAAAGTTTTGGTGGTGACCGGAGATACCAATAAAAATTTATTTTTGTCCTCCCGAAATTTGCAACGCAGTAAAGTATTAAGTGCCTCAGAAATAAACACTTACGATATTCTTAATGCGCAAAACTTGGTGTTAGAAGAAGGCGCTTTGCCGGTAATTGAAAAAATATTAAACAAATGAGCATCTTAAAGAAGCCAGTTATTACTGAAAAAATGACGCAGAAGTCCGAAAAACTCGGGCAATATGCGTTTATCGTAGATAAAAACGCAAACAAAATTGAAATCAAAGCTGCCATTGAGAAGCTTTACAATGTCAATGTTGTGAGTGTAAATACAGTGAATAATGCTGTAAAATCAAAAACCCGTTTTACCAAAGCTGGTATTCTGCAAGGTAAAAAAGGTGGTCAAAAGAAAGCTTACATTACCGTAGCTAAGGGCGAAACAATTGATTTTTACGCAAGCATCTAAAAATTAAACAATGGCAATCAAGAAATTTAATCCCATTACACCAGGTCAGCGCTTTTTAATTGCGCCAGATCATTCTAATATTACAACAAACGAACCTGAAAAGGCCTTAACAGAGCGTATCAATCGCAAAGGTGGAAGAAATAATACAGGTAAAATGACCATGCGCTATATTGGCGGAGGTCATCGTAAGATATATAGAATTATTGACTTTAAGCGCAATAAAGATGGTGTTCCGGGCAAAGTGGCAACTATTGAGTACGATCCTAACCGTACGGCACGTATTGCATTAGTTCATTATGCCGATGGTGAAAAGAGATATATACTTGCTCCAACAGGCTTAACAGTTGGTCAAACTATTCTTTCCGGAGATAAAGCATCACCTGAAGTGGGTAACGCTATGATGTTGAAAGACATGCCATTAGGTACAATTGTACATAACATTGAATTACGTCCCGGTCAGGGTGGAAAAATGGCAAGAAGTGCCGGTTCGTATGCGCAATTAACAGCTCGCGATGGAAAATATGCTATTTTAAAAATGCCTTCCGGTGAAACAAGAATGGTGCTTTCGACATGTGTAGCAACTATTGGTTCTGTATCAAATTCAGACCATAATAAAGAAAGTGCCGGAAAAGCAGGCCGCAACCGCTGGAAAGGCAGAAGACCAAGAGTTCGTGGTGTGGCAATGAACCCTGTTGATCACCCAATGGGTGGTGGCGAAGGTCGTGCGTCAGGAGGTCATCCGCGTTCGCGCAAAGGTTTGTTAGCTAAAGGTAAGAAAACCCGTAAGCTGAAAAATCAAAGCAATAAACATATCATAGAAAGAAGAAAGAAATAATTCACCATAAATAATAATAAGCTTCAAGCTAATAATATAAAATAAATGAGTCGTTCACTAAAAAAAGGCCCTTTCATTGATGCTAAACTAGAAGGAAAAGTTGCGTCAATGAGTGAGGGTAAAAAGAAGACGGTAATCAAAACATGGAGCAGACGCTCTTTGATATCACCCGATTTTGTTGGACATACATTTGCAGTTCACAATGGTAATAAGTTTATCCCTGTATATGTAACAGAAAATATGGTTGGACACAAATTAGGCGAATTTGCACCAACCCGTACTTTCAGAGGACATGCTGGTAATAAAGATAAGAAATAATGGGAGCAAGAAAGAAAATAGCGGCAGACGCACGCAAAGAAGAAATGAAAACAACCTACATTGCCAGGTTGAATAATTGTCCTACCTCACCAAGAAAAATGCGACTGGTAGCCGACATGATCAGAGGTAAGAAAGTTGATCTCGCTTTGGGCTTGCTTAAATTCAGTAAAAAGGAAGCTGCCGGCAGTATGTATAAATTGTTGTTGTCAGCAATTAATAACTGGCAGGCAAAAAACGAAGGTGTTCGTATTGAAGAACAGCCATTAATCGTATCTAAAGTTTATGTGGACAGTGCCCGTCAGCTTAAAAGACTACGCCCGGCACCACAAGGCAGAGGTTACAGAATTCGTAAGCGTTCAAACCACATTACCTTATTAGTTGACACTGTCAATAAAAAAGAAGAAAACACACAACAAGTAACTGAAAATACAGAAGCATAAATGGGACAAAAAGCACACCCGATAGGAAATAGACTGGGAATCATCCGTGGATGGGACTCAAACTGGTATGGCGGAAAAAACTATTCTGACCGTCTGGTAGAGGACGAAAAAATCCGCAACTATCTGCATGCACGTTTGGCAAAAGGTGGAGTTGCCCGTATTATTATAGAGCGCACACTAAAACTTATTACTGCAACAGTACATACTGCACGTCCGGGTATTGTTATCGGTAAAGGAGGATCAGAGGTAGATAAGCTTAAAGAAGAAATTAAGAAGATTACCAAGAAAGAAGTGCAGATAAACATATTTGAAATTAAACGCCCTGAACTCGATGCACAGTTAGTAGCTGATGGTGTTGCCAAACAAATTGAAGCTCGTATTTCATACAGACGTGCAATTAAGATGGCAATAGCTTCAAGCATGCGTATGGGAGCAGAAGGAATAAAAATTATGTGTGCCGGCCGTATCGGTGGAGCAGAGATGGCTCGTACAGAACAATACAAAGAAGGTCGTATTCCATTGCATACTTTCCGTGCCGATATTGATTTTGCCATTGCAGACGCTCAGACATCTTATGGTAAGATTGGTGTAAAAGTTTGGATTTGCAAAGGCGAAGTATTTGGCAAAAGAGATCTTTCTCCTAATATTGGTATGAACTCAACACCAAAGCAGAATGCAGGCGGTGGCGACAGAAGACAAGAAAGAGAACGTGGTGGAAATGATCGTGGCGGCAGAAGAGGCGGACGTCCAAGAGGAGATAAGAAATAATTATTTAAAAAAGAATTAAGGTTAATTAGCAATGTTACAACCGAAAAAGACAAAATTCAGAAAGCAGCAGAAGATGCGCAACCGTGGTAATGCTACCCGCGGCTCGCAGATTGCCTTCGGATCATTTGGAATCAAATCGCTGGAGAATGCACAGCTAACATCACGTCAGATAGAAGCAGCCCGTGTTGCTCTTACCCGTTTTATGAAACGCGAAGGTCAAACCTGGATACGAATTTTCCCGGATAAGCCTGTTACGCGTAAGCCTGCAGAGGTTCGTATGGGTAAAGGTAAAGGAGCACCCGAATATTGGATTGCCCAAGTAAAACCGGGAACTATGCTTTTTGAAGCAGATGGTGTGCCAGTAGAAACAGCAAAAGAAGCAATGCGTCTGGCAGCACAAAAATTACCTGTTATAACCAAGTTTGTTATTCGCAGAGATTATTCAGCTGCCTAACATTAAAATTTGAAAAACGATGAAACAGTCAATAGTAAAAGATTTAACAACAGAAGAAGTAAAATCACGCATAAAGGAAGAAGTGGAAAATTTACAGAAGCATAAAATGCAGCATGCCGTTTCTCCAATGGATAATCCGATACAAATACGCAGCACACGCAAACTTATTGCAAGGCTGAAAACTGAGTTAAACAAAAGAATGTCACAAACATCAAAATAAATTATTCAATGAGTACTGAAAGAGCATTACGCAAAACAAAAATAGGTGTGGTTACCAGCATTAAAATGCAAAAGACTGTTGTTGTGGCTGAAGAAAAGAAGTTTAAACATCCGATGTACGGTAAGTTTATCAATAAGACAAAAAAGTTTCACGTACATGATGAAGCTAATGCATGTGGTAGTGGCGACCGTGTTTTGATTATGGAAACCAGACCCGTTAGCAAAACAAAACGCTGGAGATTAGTTGAAATTCTTGAAAAAGCAAAATAATTAAAATTTCTCGCCTCTATCAATTGGCAGAATGTTGAAAAGAAATAAAAGATGATACAGTCAGAATCAAGATTAACAGTAGCAGATAACAGCGGAGCAAAAGAAGTTTTGTGTATCCGTGTGTTAGGCGGTACACGCAAAAGATATGCTTCTTTGGGAGATAAAATTGTGGTAACCGTAAAGAATGCTTTACCTGCAGGAAATATTAAAAAAGGTGCTGTAAGCAAAGCGGTGGTTGTGAGAGTAAGTAAAGAAGTAAGACGTAGTGACGGTTCTTATATCCGTTTCGATGATAATGCAGTAGTATTACTCAATCAGGCAGACGAACTTAGAGGTACACGTATTTTCGGACCTGTAGCTCGTGAATTGCGCGAAAAACAGTTTATGAAAATTGTTTCATTGGCACCTGAAGTAATTTAATCAATAAAATCAGAATCATGTCAAAACTAAAGATAAAAAAAGGCGACATCGTTAAGGTTATTGCCGGTGAGTCAAAAGGAAAACAAGGCCGTGTGCTGGAAGTGTTCCCTGAAACAAACAGAGCCAGTGTTGAGAATGTAAATATCGTTTCTAAACATACACGCCCAAATGCACAAAATACTCAAGGTGGCATTGTAAAGAAAGAAGCTCCGGTTAATGTTTCAAACCTGATGCTTATAGATCCTAAATCAGGAAAGCCATCACGTGTTGGTCGTAAAACAGAAGAAGGTAAATTAGTACGTTACGCAAAAAAATCAGGGGAGGTAATAAAATAATGAGTTACACACCACGCCTAAAAGGCAAATATAAAAAGGAGATTATCTCTTCGCTGAAAAATCACTTTCAGTATAAGAGTATCATGCAAGTACCTAGATTAGCAAAAATATGCCTGAGCCAGGGAATTGGCGATGCTGTTAGCGATAAGAAAATTGTTGATGCCTGTGTTGCAGAAATGACAGCCATTGCCGGACAGAAGGCCGTAGCAACTTATGCCAAGAAAGACATTTCTAACTTTAAAGTAAGAAAAGGAGTTCCTATTGGCGTGAGAGTGACTTTACGTGATGAGCAGATGTATGAATTCCTTGATCGTTTGGTTTCCGTATCCCTGCCACGTATCCGTGACTTCAGAGGAATTAACAGCAAAGGTTTTGATGGTAAAGGAAATTATACACTTGGTATTACCGAGCATATCATTTTCCCAGAAATCAACATAGACAAAGTAAGTAAGATTCGTGGAATGGATATCACATTCGTAACTACCGCTAAAACAGACAATGAAGCAATGCAGTTACTTAAAGAATTCGGACTACCATTCAGAACAACCGGTTCTAACTAAAAAATAATTCGAAAAAATGGCAAAAGAATCAATAAAAGCAAGAAGCAGAAAAAGAGAACAGTTAGTTGCAAAATACGCGGCAAAAAGAGCAGCATTAAAAGAAGCTGGCGATTATCAAGCCTTGGCATTGTTGCCTCGTAATTCATCACCTGTTCGTTTACATAACCGTTGTATGATTACAGGTCGTCCGAGAGGTTATATGCGTCAGTTTGGAATTTCACGCGTACTGTTTCGCAAAATGGCTTTAGAAGGAAAAATTGCCGGAGTAACAAAAGCCAGTTGGTAATATTAAACAATAATTAGAAAAATAATTAAAATGACCGATCCGATATCAGATTATTTGACACGTTTGCGCAATGCCGTAAAGGCCAATCACCGCATCGTAGAAGTACCTGCATCAAATACTAAAAAGGAAATTACCAAAATACTTTTTGACAAAGGGTATATTGCAAATTATAAGTTTGAAGAAACTGAAAATAAGCAGGGAAATATTAAAGTAGCTTTAAAATACAATCCGGTAACCAAAATGCCGGCAATTACCCGCCTTAAGCGTGTTAGCCGCCCGGGTTTAAGAAAGTATGTTAGCCATGATCGTTTGCCAAGAATTATCAATGGACTTGGTGTAGCAATCATCTCTACAAGCAAGGGAATAATGACTGACAAAGAAGCACGTCAGCTTCATGTTGGTGGTGAGGTTTTATGTTATATTTATTAATTTAAGAAAGCATGTCACGAATAGGGAAATTACCGGTTTCAGTACCATCAGGTGTTCAGGTTAATGTGCAGGGAAATACAGTTTCTGTAAAAGGCCCAAAAGGCACATTATCTCAAACTATTGCCGATGGTATTACCTTAGAAATGGAAGAAAATAAAGTTGTTGTTAAACGCAGCACTGAGCAAAAACGACACAAGTCATTACATGGCTTGTACCGTGCATTGCTTGCCAACATGATTAAAGGAGTATCACAAGGCTACAAGATAGAGCAGGAATTAGTGGGTGTAGGATATCGTGCCAGCAATCAGGGGCAGATGCTTGACTTAGTACTGGGTCATTCTCACCATGTGGTTTTTGAATTGCCCACAGAAGTTAAAGTAAGCACAAAGACAGAACGTGGTAGCAACCCAACCATCATTCTTGAAAGTCACGATAAACAACTTATCGGTCAGGTTGCCGCTAAAATAAGATCACTACGTAAGCCTGAACCATACAAAGGGAAAGGTATCAAGTTTGTAGGCGAAGTATTAAGAAGAAAAGCTGGAAAATCAGCTGCTAAAAAATAAGTAAAGTAAGAAAATGAAGAATTCAAAAGATTCACGCAGGCTTAAAATCCGCAAACGTATTCGCGGAAAAATCAAAGGTACTAATGAGCAGCCAAGATTGTCTGTTTTCAGAAGTAATAAGCAAATTTATGCACAGATAATTGATGATGTGGCAGGTCAGACATTGGCAGCAGCATCATCAGCAGAAAATGGTGCAGCAAAAGGTACTAAAGTTGAGATTTCAACTTCAGTAGGTAAAATGATTGCCGAAAGAGCAACAGCCAAAGGCATTACTAAAGTAACATTCGACAGAGGTGGATATTTGTTTCATGGCCGTGTAAAAGCATTGGCTGATGGTGCAAGAGAAGGTGGATTAAAATTCTAAAACGAAACAATGATAGCAACAGCAAATAAAAGAGTTAAACCGGGCGAAATCGAATTAAAAGACAGGCTCGTGGCAGTCAACAGAGTAACTAAGGTTACTAAAGGGGGAAGAACATTTTCTTTTGCAGCCATTGTTGTGGTTGGAGATGAGAAAGGTGTTGTAGGTTATGGTCTGGGAAAAGCAAAAGAAGTTACTGATGCAATAACCAAGGCTATTGATGATGCTAAGAAAAACTTAGTGAAGGTAACAGTACATAAAACCACTGTTCCTCATGAGCAAGATGCAGCTTTCGGTGGTGCAAAAGTGTTTTTAAAACCAGCTGCTCCCGGTACCGGTGTAATTGCAGGTGGTGCCATGCGTGCAGTACTCGAAAGTGTGGGCATTCATGACGTATTAGCTAAGTCAAAAGGATCTTCTAATCCTCACAACGTGGTTAAAGCAACCATAACGGCTTTAGCTATGATGCGTGATGCTGTAACAGTTGCCAACCAACGTGGCGTAGATTTAAACAAGGTATTTAACGGGTAATATTATACTCATGGGAAAAGTAATTATCAAACAAGTAAAAAGCGGAATTGATCGCGATAAAAATCAGAAGCTAACGCTAAAAGCATTAGGTTTAAGAAAAGTATATCAGTCTGTAGAAAAGGAAAACACTGATCAGATAAAAGGAATGATTGAAAAAGTTAGACATCTGGTTGAGGTAACAGAAATCAAATAAGAAAAAGAGTTATGAATTTAAGTAATTTAAAACCTGCCAAAGGTTCAACAAAGAAAAGTAAAAGAATCGGACGTGGTGAAGGCTCTGGTCATGGTGGAACATCTACACGTGGTCATAAAGGAGCACAGTCTCGTTCCGGATATTCACGCAAATTTGGTTTTGAAGGGGGACAAATGCCGCTTCAGAGAAGGGTTCCTAAATCAGGATTCAAAAACTTCTTCAGAGTTGAATATACAGGAATAAACCTTGATGTGTTACAAAAACTAAATGAAAAATTTGGTTTAACAGAAATTGATCATAGCATTCTTTGCGAAAAAGGATTGATAGCAAAGCGTGAGTTGGTAAAAATACTCGGACGTGGCGAATTGAAAGTAAAAATGAATGTAAAAGCACATGCATTTTCAGAGACTGCAAAAAATGCAATTGAAGCCGCTGGAGGCACAACCACCATTCAAGAAAAATAATGAAAGAACTGATTCAAACATTAAGGAACATATTCAAGATTGAAGAGCTTAGAACTAAGCTCCTCAATACCTTGTTTTTTATTGCCATTTACCGCCTTGCTTCCCATATTGTGCTGCCTGGCGTAGATCCTCAACAACTTGGTAATTTAAAGGACCAGGCATCGCAGGGTATATTTGGTTTATTGGATATGTTTGCCGGAGGTGCTTTCTCACAGGCATCAATTGTGGCACTTGGCATTATGCCTTATATCTCAGCCTCTATTGTTGTACAGATATTAGGAATAGCAGTTCCTTACTTTCAGAAAATGCAGAAAGAAGGTGAGAGTGGACGTAATCGTTTGAATCAAATTACACGCTGGCTGACAGTTTTAGTGGTGGCGGGTCAGGCTCCCGGCTATTTAGTTAACCTAAGAGCACAGGCACAATCTGCCATCGTTGCCTATGCAAATCCCGATGCACTTTCTCCAACATTATGGTGGATTACCTCTATCATCATTCTCATAGCCGGTACTTTATTTGTGATGTGGCTTGGAGAACGTATTCAGGAAAAAGGAATCGGAAATGGTATATCATTACTTATCATGGTTGGTATTATTGCCCGATTGCCATTTGCCTTACGTGATGAATTTTTATCACGACTCAACCAAACCGGTGGCGGATTAATCATGTTCCTGGTCGAATTGGTAGCTTTATTTGCTGTCGTAGTGATAAGTATTATGTTGGTACAGGGAACTCGTAAAATACCTGTTCAGTTTGCTAAAAAAATAATCGGTAACAGACAATACGGTGGCGTACGTCAGTATATTCCATTAAAAGTAAATGCTGCCGGTGTAATGCCTATCATTTTTGCACAAGCAATTATGTTTATTCCTGCAACAGTGGCACAATTTTTCCCGGATTCATCTTCAATGCAAGGTATTGCACACTCTTTAACAGACTTCCATTCATTGTGGTACAATGTGACATTTGCCATTTTGATAATTTTATTTACCTACTTCTACACAGCTATCACAGTTAACCCCAATCAGATGGCTGATGATATGAAAAAGAATGGTGGATTTATTCCCGGAATTAAGCCCGGGAAACAAACAGCATCATTTATAGATGATGTGATGTCGAAAATCACTTTGCCGGGTTCTATATTTCTGGCAATTGTTGCCATCCTACCTGCATTTGCGAAAATATTAGGTACCAGTACCAATTTTGCACAGTTTTATGGTGGCACTTCATTGTTAATTCTTGTTGGTGTAATACTTGATACCTTACAGCAGATAGAAAGTCATTTGTTGATGAGACATTACGATGGATTAATGAAATCAGGACGTATTAAAGGACGCACATCCATTAGTGCACCTGTTTAAATAAATTAGTTGTGCAGATTGAATATCGCTCCAAAGAGGAGATTGATTTAATTAGAGTTAGTTCTTTACTTGTTGGAAAAACCATTGCAGAAGTAGCCAAACACCTGCGCGATGGAATAACTACCGGAGAGTTAGATAAAATTGCAGAAGATTTTATCCGCTCGCATGAAGCTGTGCCTGCTTTTAAAGGCTATCATGGATTCATCGGATCGTTATGCATATCGGTCAATGCCGAAGTGGTTCATGGAATTCCGGGAGCAAGAGTGTTGCGACTTGGAGATATTGTGTCGCTTGATTGTGGCGTAGTTAAAAATGGATTCTATGGAGATTCGGCCTATACCTTCGCTATTGGCGAAGTAGATCCGCAGGCGGTTAAATTGTTGCAAGTTACACGCGAATGTTTGTATCTAGGTATAGAGAAAGCAGTTGCCGGCAACAGAATGGGTGATGTAAGCAGTAATATCCAAAAACATGCAGAGGCAAATGGATTTGGTGTTGTTCGTGAGTTGGTTGGGCATGGTATAGGAAAGAAGCTTCATGAGAAGCCCGAAGTGCCAAATTATGGTAAGGCCGGACAAGGATTGTTGCTCAAGCCGGGGTTGGTTATAGCAATTGAACCTATGATAAACATGGGAACAAAAAATGTAAAGCAACTCAATGATGGATGGACCATTGTAACAGCAGACCAAAAACCTGCAGCACATTTTGAACATACCATTGCAGTGGATAATGTAAAGGCAGAAATTCTGTCTTCATTTGAAGAGATTGAAAAAAGTGAAAAAGAGAATTTGAATTTATATAAAATAGATTATAAGCAGAATATTATAGCATAGTAAGATCAGAGAAATGGCAAAGCAGACATCAATAGAGCAGGACGGAACGATTACAGAAGCGTTGAGCAATGCTATGTTTAAAGTGGAACTGGAAAATGGACATGAGATAATTGCCCACATTTCAGGAAAGATGCGAATGAACTATATTAAAATTCTGCCCGGTGATAAAGTAAAAATTGAAATGTCACCGTATGATCTGACAAAAGGAAGAATAACTTATCGTTATAAATAACTGAATTAACGAATCGGAATAAAAATAAAGGAGATGAAAGTTAAACCAAGTTTAAAGAAAAGAAGCGTTGATTGTAAAATCGTTAGACGCAATGGAAAATTGTATGTAATTAATAAAAAGAATCCACGCTTTAAGCAGCGTCAGGGATAATTACATCAAAAAAATTAATTGTAACAAAGAAAATAGTTAATATCAAATGGCTCGAATAGCAGGTATAGATTTACCAAGAAACAAAAGAGGTGAAATAGGCCTTACTTATATTTTTGGTATCGGACGTTCTACAGCACAACAGATTCTTGATGAGTGCGGAATTTCGTATGATAAAAAAGTAGATCAGTGGAATGATGATGAACTGAATAAAATCCGTTCTTTCATTAACGACAATCTGAAAATTGAAGGTGCTTTACGTTCAGAAACACAGTTGAATATTAAACGTCTGATGGATATCGGAAGCTATCGCGGTGTTCGTCACCGTTTAGGGTTGCCTGTGCGCGGACAAAGAACCAAGAACAACTGCCGTACACGCAAGGGTAAGCGTAAAACAGTTGCTAACAAGAAAAAAGTAACTAAGTAATTGGAATAAAATATTCCCTCTTCAAAGGGAATAACAATAAATAAACAATAATGGCAAAACAACAACAAGGAGCAGCTGCAAAAACAGCAAAGAAAAAGGTGGTTAAGGTTGAGGCGACCGGAGAGGCGCATATCAATGCTACCTTCAATAACATTATTATCAGCCTGACAAACCTTCAAGGTCAGGTTATTTCCTGGGCAAGTGCAGGTAAAATGGGCTTCAAAGGATCTAAGAAAAACACGCCATATGCAGCACAGCTGGCAGCAGCTGATTGCGCAAAAACAGCGTATGACTTAGGACTTAGAAAGGTAAAGGTATTCGTTAAAGGACCCGGAGCAGGTCGTGAATCTGCAATCCGTACACTCAATGCTTCTGGAGTTGAGGTAAGCGAAATTCTGGACATCACACCAATACCACACAATGGATGTCGTCCTCCTAAAAGAAGAAGGATATAATTTAATTATCACAAGTTAGTTTAAAAATAAAATATTAGAATAATACAATGGCACGTTACATTGGACCAAAAACAAAAATAGCACGTAAGTTTCGCGAGCCCATCTTCGGACCTGACAGATATTTCGAAAAAAGAAGTTATCCTCCGGGAATGCATGGTGCTGCTAAAAAGCGCGCTAAACAAAGTGAATATGCAATTCAGTTAGCTGAAAAGCAAAAGGTGAAATATACTTATGGAATGTTGGAGCGTCAGTTTGCGCGTTTCTACAGTATTGCACTTCGCAAAGAAGGCATTACAGGTGAAAACTTATTAAAACTCATTGAATCCAGACTGGATAATGTTGTTTTCCGTATGGGAATTGCACCAACACGTGCAGCAGCACGTCAGTTAGTGGGGCATTGCCATATTACCGTAAATGGTAAAGTGAACAATATTTCTTCATATATCTTACGTCCGGGTGATGTTGTTGGCGTTCGTGAGCGTTCAAAGTCTTTTGAGGCAATCACAGACTCGCTGGCATCTCGTTCCAATAAATATGGTTGGCTAGAGTGGGATACCACAGCTATGCAAGGTAAATTTGTGACTACACCGGCACGCGAAGAAATTCCTGAAAATATTAAGGAGCAACTTATCGTGGAATTGTATTCTAAATAATTCTTGTAAACCCTGAACAGTAAAACTCAGTAATTAATTAAACAAATAAAACACAAAATATAAAATGGCCATACTTGCATTTCAACGTCCCGACAAAGTGATTATGAATCATTCGACCGAAACTTTTGGTCAGTTTGAATTCAGACCTTTGGAGCCGGGCTATGGTATTACTGTTGGTAATTCTCTTCGTAGAATATTGCTTTCTTCGCTTGAAGGACATGCAATCACCAATATTAAAATCAGTGGAGTTGATCATGAATTTTCAACAATAAAAGGAGTTGTCGAAGATGTAACTGAAATTATCCTTAACCTTAAACAGGTTCGTTTTAAAAAGCAAATTGAAGGTACAGACTCTGAAAAAGTTCAGGTTGTTGTAAACGGTAAGACAGAATTTACTGCCGGAGATATTGCAAAACATACCTCTGCGTTTCAGGTGTTGAACCCTGAGTTGGTTATTTGCCAGATGGATCCTTCTGTAAAACTGGTTATTGACATGACCATTGACAAAGGACGTGGTTACGTTCCTGCAGAAGAAAACAAATCAAACAGCCATCCTTTAGGAACTATTGCAATTGATTCTATTTACACTCCTATTAAGAATGTAAAATATGCAGTAGAGAACTATCGTGTGGAACAGAAGACCGATTACGAAAAATTGGTTCTTGAAATTACAACTGATGGAAGTATTCATCCAAAAGAAGCCTTGCGTGAAGCTGCAGAAATTCTGATTCATCATTTCATGCTTTTTAGTGATGAGAAAATTACATTAGATACAAAGTCTAAAACGCCCGTTGAAGAGTTTGATGAGAACACGCTTCACATGCGTCAGTTGTTGAAATCAAAGTTGGTGGATATGGATCTTTCAGTAAGAGCATTAAACTGCCTGAAAGCAGCAGATGTTGAGACTTTGGGCGATTTGGTTTCTTTTTCAAAAACTGACTTGTTAAAGTTCCGTAATTTTGGAAAGAAATCGCTTACTGAGTTAGAAGAGTTAGTTCGCAGTAAAAATCTCACCTTCGGTATGAACATACAGAAGTATATGCTTGATAAAGAATAATTGAATAGTTTAAAGATTACGTAAAATGCGTCACGGAAAAAAGATAAATCATTTAGGCAGAACACATAGCCACAGAGAAGCATTGCTCTCTAATCTGGCATCATCATTAATTCTGCATAAGAGAATAAACACAACAGTTGCCAAAGCAAAGGCACTTAGAAAATATGTTGAACCATTAATTACAAAGTCGAAGTCTGACAGCACACATTCTCGCAGAACAGTTTTTAGCTATTTGCAGAATAAAGAGGCTGTGAGTGAACTTTTCAGAGAGGTTGCCCCTAAGGTTAACGAGCGTCCGGGTGGTTATACCCGTATTCTGAAAACCGGCTTCAGATCCGGTGATGCTGCAGAAACGTGCATGATGGAGTTAGTTGATTTCAATGAGTTGATGCCAACATCTAAAGAAAAAGGCACAGCTAAGAAAGCTAAAACTACGCGTAGAGGCCGTAAGCCAAAAGCTAAGGCTGATGCTGCAGGTAGTGAGTCAACAGAAACAACTGAAGAATAAATTCAACAGAAAAATTAATTTAATGGGGATGCTGATATCGGCATCCCTTTTTTTATTTTTATGTTTACAGTGATTTTTCCTGAATGTACAATTATGTTTGCTCAAAACACTTCCATACCATTTGCTGAAGCCGGATATTCAACCTTAATTAGTGATTATTTAAGCAACAGTAGTTTTTTAAAAGATTTTATAGCGTTTAGTTATGATGAAGCAGGTTTTAGAGAAGCATTACAGAATCGGTTAAAGTGTAAGACCAACCGCAACATGCTTTGCGAAGTATTGGAAAATCAATATTCAGAAACTGTTTTTCAGGAAGATTGGAAAACTAGTAAATCATATACTGCAATTAAATCTTTGAAAAATGAGCATACATTTACAGTAACAACAGGACATCAGCTCAATATTTTCACAGGGCCTTTGTATTTTATTTATAAAATACTGACAGTAATTAAACAGGCGGAATTTCTGACAAAAGAAAATCCCGGCTTTAATTTTGTGCCTGTTTACTGGATGGCCAGCGAAGACCATGATCTGGCAGAAGTGAATCATATCTCTGTTGAAGAATCAAAAATCGAATGGCAGACAAAACAACAAGGAGCTGTTGGAGGAATGACAACTGAAGGCATGTCTGCTGTTGTTGAAGCATTGAAAAATCAATTGCATAAGAATACTTATTTTCAGGAACTGGCAATCATTCTTGATACTGCATATTTAAAAAATGCGACACAGGCCAATGCTATCAGAAGCCTTGTTCATTCTTTGTTTTCAAAGTATGGATTGGTGATTGTTGATGCAGATGATAAAAGATTCAAGCAACAGGCAATTAAAGTGTTTGAAGATGATATGTTCAACAACACATCATTCAATAGTTTTAAAAAGCTTACAAATTTTGAAAAGAAGTATGGCTTGCAAATTCATGCCAGAGAAATTAATTTGTTTTATTTAGCCACAGAAAAACGTAGTAGGATTATTAAGAAAGACGAGCGATTTGAAGTTGTTGATTCCGGTTTGTCTTTCAGCGGTGATGATTTGAAAGAGCATTTGAATGAATATCCTGAACGATTTAGCCCAAATGTTGTGCTGCGTCCATTGTATCAAGAAATAATTTTACCAAATATTTCCTATACAGGTGGTCCGGCAGAAGTGCATTATTGGCTACAGTTAAAACCCATCTTCGATAAGTTGAATATTTTTTATCCCATGCTTGTACTTCGCAATGGTATGCTGGTTGTAAATTCAGACCAAGCTAAAGTTTTGAAGGAATCGAAACTACTATGGAAAGATTTATTTCATCCGACAGAACGAGTTGTCAATATAGCTTTGAAAAACAAGTATGGTCAAGAGTTAATTATTAGTAAGGAAAGAGAGGCTATTCATCAACACTATGAAGAATTGATACAACGTTTTAAGTCAATAGATGTAACACTTGAAAAGCATATAGGAGCAGAGTGGAGGAGGACAGAGAAAAGATTGATGGCATCGGAAAAAAAACTTTTACGTGCATTTAAGAAAAAGCAAGTTGACGAAACACGTAAAATCAGAAATGCAGTGGAACAATTATTTCCTGAGGGCAAATTGCAGGAAAGAAGAGAGAATGTTTTCCCATATTTGAGTCTTTATGGATTGCCATTTATTGAAGATTTGTACAGTGTTTGTAATCCACTTCCAAAGGATTTTAAAATTGTGGTAACTAAGAAGGAAGTTTAATGGCTTCAGTTGAGGTTATACGGATTAATTTATGGATAAGTATGGATAAACTGTATTTATAAAGTTTGTGAGGTCGTGAAAGTATTACAGCACTTCGTAAATACCGGCTGCGCCTTGTCCAGTTCCAACACACATGGTGACCATGCCGTATTTCATTTTTCTTCTTTTCATTTCATCCAGTAGTTGAACACTTAGTTTGGCACCTGAGCATCCTAATGGGTGTCCTAATGCAATAGCACCACCATTTACATTTGTTATATCAGGATTTAGACCTAATGTGCGAATAACAGCTAATGATTGTGATGCAAAAGCTTCGTTGAGTTCTATAAGTTCAATATCATTTTGCTTGAGTCCGGCTCGTTTCAGAACAGATGGAATGGCATAAACAGGTCCAATGCCCATAATACGTGGTTCTATGGCACTAACAGCATAAGAAACAAATCGTGCTAAAGGTTTTACGTCAAGGGTTTTGAGCATTTTCTCAGACACTACAAGAACAAATGATGCACCATCACTTGTTTGAGAAGAGTTACCTGCTGTTACAGTTCCTTTGGCATCAAAGACAGGCTTTAAGGAGTTTAACTTTTCTATTGTAGTATCCTGTCGTGGTCCTTCATCAGTATCAACAGTGCTTTTATGCGTCAGACGTTTTTCATTGGCATCAAGATAGGTTTCATTGATTTCAACAGGAACTATCTGATCTTTAAATAAATTGTTTTTTATGGCATGTATTGCTTTTTGATGCGATTGAAAAGCAAACAGATCCTGATCTTCTCGATTAATTTTAAAATCTTTTGCAACGGCTTCTGCAGTCAATCCCATGTTCCAATACCATTCAGGATGCTTTGCGGCAACCTCATAATTAGGCACAATACGCCAGCCACCGAATGGAATTGGCGACATACATTCTACACCACCGGCAATAATACAATCTGCAAGGCCGCTGTGAATTTTAGCAGCCGCAATTGCAATTGATTCTAATCCTGATGAACAATAGCGGTTGATGGTCATTCCGGGAACTTTAACGGTGTCCAGCCCCATTAGCGAAATCATTCTGCCGATATTAAGACCTTGCTCTGCTTCGGGGGTTGCATTGCCTGCAATCACATCATCAATCAGGTCAGTATCTAAATGAGGAACTGTTTTTATGAGATGTTTTATAACAGTTACAGCAAGATCGTCCGGTCTTGTATTTTTAAATTTACCCCTTGGTGCCTTGCCAACTGCAGTTCTGAATCCGGCTACGATGTATGCATCCATTTTTCTATTGTTATTAAATAAATTGGTGTTGGTTGCAGGTTGTTCTTGTAAAAAGAAATTTATTTCTTTTCCGGTGTTGCCGGTGGAGGTGTTTTTAATTTAGCACCGGGAGGCAAATTCTTTTTAGCATCTGCGGCTTTTTTAGCTGCTGCGGCCTTTTTAGCCTTTTCTTCAGCTTCCTTGGCAGCTGCTAGTGCTTTTGCATCTTCTCCCATCTTATATTCAGTCTGTCGGATGAGTTTTCCTTTCCTGTCATAGAATTTCCAAAGACCATTTTTTAAATTTAATTTATACGTACCTGAATTTCTGACTTCCCCATCACTGAAATACGTGGTCCATTGACCACTTTTTTTGCCATTCAGGTAGTTGCCTTCAATCTTCGGCTGACCGTTATAATAATACCGCGTAAAAACACCATCCTTAATACCATTAGCGTATTCAATCTCCTCCAATATCTTTCCATAAGGATAATATTTTTTTGCTACTCCGTTTCTCACATCATCTAAATATTCAATTTCCTGATTTAACTCACCAGCTTCATTGTAATATTTCCAAACTCCTTGCCGCTGACCTAACTCATCTGTTTTATTTCGATGTTTTTCTCTACCGGGTGCATAACGTGGTTTTTCTTCACGTTGAGCAAAAGCAAAAGCCGGTAACAGGAATAACAACAATACCAGTTGTTTTAATATTTTCATCTTTTATGATTGGTATGGTAATTCAAATGGCTAAAATAAAAGATTTTTAGGGAAAACATGAATTAAAACAAGAGTTTTTCTACATGTTTTTAAATTTCTAACACTACCATTTAATGTATTTTTTCAGAGTGAAAACAAAAGTAACTATCAGTCAGGTTGTTGAAAACCCTGAAATTTTTTTAAATGCAGATAAAATAGTCGCTAATTAATTTCTCAACGCTTTGCCTGTTGTTAATATTGCCTGAATGCGTTCAAGTGTTTTCTTTTCGCCCAATAAAGAAAGAAAAGCTTCTCTTTCCAGATCAAGAAGATATTTTTCAGAAACTAAAGAAGGTGAACTTAAATTACCACCACACATAATGTATCCCAGTTTTAGCGACAGCATCTGATCATAAGGGCTGATGTAGTTGCCTGCCAACATTGCGCTGGCTCCTGCCTGAATAACGCCAAGGCCTTGTCTTCCTAATACACGAATGTCATTTCTTGGCTGTGGACTCACATATCCGGCATTAGCTAATGATAGCACTGCATTTTTTGCATCAGACAATAGTCTTTTTCGGTTAAGGGTAATGTTGTCAAACCCTTTTCTAAGAATATGTAAATCGAATGCTTCGTATGCCGATGTTGAAACTTTAGCTGTTGCAATAGTCATAAAAAAATCGCGCAATGCATTCGTTTCAATATCTCCGGGTTTAATAGAATCTGAAAAACGAAGTGTCAGTTCTTTTGTGCCACCACCACCAGGTATCAGTCCAACGCCCAGTTCTACAAGTCCAATGTAAGTTTCTGCGGCAGCTTGCACTTTATCTGCATGTAAACTCATTTCACAGCCACCACCGAGTGTAAGTCCTGCTGGTGCAACAACAACAGGAACACTACTATAACGCAAACGCATATTGGTGTTTTGAAATGCTCGTACAGCATAATCAAGTTCATCGTATTCTTGTTCAACAGCAAGCATAAAAACCAAACCAAGATTGGCACCTGCAGAAAAATTAGCTGCTTCGTTTCCTATTACCAATCCTTTAAAATCTTTTTCTGCAAAATCAATAGCGGTATTTATTCCTTGTAATACTTCACTACCAATGGTATTCATTTTGGTTTTGAATTCCAGATTTAAAACACCATCACCAATATCATGTAATAGGCATCCTGAATTTTTCCAAACAATTTTTTCATTTGAAGTATTTTTAAGTATTACTAAACTTCCTTCACCCGGAATTTGATTTAATTTTTTAGCCTGTAAGTCAAAATAAGATTTTTTGCCGTTATCAATTTTATAGAAAGAGGTAATTCCGTTGCTAATCATTTCAGTTACCCAAGGGGCAATGCTGTAACCTTCTTTCTGCATTAATTCTACAACAGATTTTACTCCTAAAATATCCCATGTTTCAAATGGGCCTGTTTCCCAGCCGAAGCCTGCACACATGGCATCATCAATTTTGTAAATTTCATCTGCAATTTCAGGAATGCGATACGAGATGTATGAGAATAATGAAAAAAACATGTGACGATAAAATGCAGCAGCATCATCTGTTCCGGAAAGTAACATGGGCAGCCTTTGTTTCAGGTCGTCAACAGTTTTTGTGCTTTCAAGTGTTTTAAATTTTACTTTAATTGATGGCTTATACTCTAAAGTTTTTAGATCCAATTCAAGAATTTCTGTTTTACCCTCAGCAGATTTGGTCTTTTTGTAAAACCCTTGTTTGGTTTTATCTCCCAGCCATTTGTTCTCAATCATTTTATTGATAAATGGCGGAATTACAAAAAGATTTCTTTGCTCATCATCGGGCAAATTTTTATAAGCATCGTTAGCTACATGCACCAATGTGTCAAGTCCTACAACATCACTTGTCCTGAAAGTTGCAGATTTTGGTCTTCCAATTATAGGTCCTGTAAGTTTATCAATAGCTGAAACCGAAAGGCCTGTTTTTTCCATGGAATGAAATAGCGCCATGATACCGAATACACCAATTCTGTTGGCTATAAATGCAGGAGTGTCCTTACATAAAACAGTTGTTTTACCTAAATAGCGATCACCAAAATGAGCAATAAAATCAATAACATCCTTGTCTGTAAATTGTGTTGGAATAATTTCAAGTAAAGGAAGATAACGTGGTGGATTAAAGAAGTGAGTACCGCAGAAATGTTTTTTAAAATCATCAGAACGACCCTCTGTCATTAAATGAATAGGTATTCCTGAAGTGTTGGAGGTAATTAATGTTCCGGGTTTTCTGAATTTTTCAACTTGCTCAAATAAATTGAGCTTAATATTCAAATCTTCAATAATCACTTCAATAATCCAGTCGCAACTTGAAATGTCTTTTAGATTATCTGTAAAATTTCCTGTTGAAATTCTCTGTGTGAAATTTTTATGATAGAGTGGAGAGGGGTTGCTTTTGATGGCTGTCTGCAAATGAGCATCTGTAATTTTATTTCTAAACTTCAAGCTGTTTTCAACCAATCCGGCTTTTTTGTCTGCTTCTGTAAATTCTTTGGGAGCAATGTCAAGTAACATTACTTTAAAGCCTGCATTGGCAAAGTGACAAGCAATGCGAGACCCCATAATCCCTGAACCCAACACAGCAACTTTCTCAATTTTTCTTCTCATAACACTATCAATAAAAATGAATTCCAAACCTAAGTTAATTAACCAATAGGTTTTTAAAAAAAGGATAAAGTTATGAAAAACTAAAAAATTGTTTTACTCGTTGATAACTAATTGTAAATAGTTTCTTTCGGATGTCTGTAAGAGAGTAAGTTGCAACTTCCATTATCCAACTCGCTCCAATTATTGAATTTTGACTCAATCATTGCCAAACCGCTGGTTGCAAAATGCAAATTCTCCATTCCTGTAAGTAATTTCACCAGTCGTTCTATGCCGGGATTATGAGCAATCATAATTATTGAATTTACTCGCTCATCTAAATTTTTCAATATGGCAAGCATATCTTTAGAACCTGTCATATAAAGGTTCTTTTCAAGCTTAATGTTGTTGGGGTGATAGTCTAGGTGTTTGCAATAAATTAGTGCAGATGAATATGCCCGAACAGCAGTACTGGTCAAAATTAAATCAACGGAGTTGGTGTGAGCTTTTAAAATCAAACTCATCTTTTCAGTATCGTGGCATCCCTTTTCTGTAAGGGGCCTGTCACTGTCATTAATTTTAGAATACTCACGCGTTGCTTTGCTGTGGCGAATAAGAAAAATTGATTTTGACATTGTAAATAGTTTTAAGTTAGTAAAAAGGGGAAAGTGGTATTATTAAACTTGTTTATTCATGGAACAATTTTAGCAAAAATGATGCCTACTTGCAAGCAATATTTTTCTTTTTTATTAAGAAAGTTTATCCCATTTAAAAATGTTTCAATTTTGTTTCTTTGCTAAGGCATGATACAGGAAATGTTAAAATTTTTATCAATAGCGCAAAGCAAAAAACGTGAGAATAAACAGGTTTTAAAAGGTTTATCGAAGTCTAAATCGCCTCAGCTGGATAGCTTTTTCAGAGAAGAAAGTGATGATTTTTTCAGGGAGTTCAGCTGTCTGGATTGTGCCAATTGTTGTAAAACAACAAGCCCCATTTTCAGAGACGTTGATATAGACAGAATCGCAACACATTTGAAGCAGAAGCCGGGAGATTTTGTAGGAAAATACCTACATGTGGATTCTGATGGTCATTATGTTCTAAACCATTCACCATGTCCTTTTTTAGGAACAGATAACTATTGTTCAATTTATTCCGTTCGACCTCAAGCATGTAGGGAGTATCCACATACCGATCGCAAAAACATCAATCAGATTATGGATTTAACTTATCAGAACACCTTGGTGTGCCCGGCAGTGGCGTCTATTGTTGAAAAGTTAAAGGTGGATTTTGTTAAGAAAAATAAATTATAGAAGGATGCAGTTTATGGATTCAAGAGCAACTCATCCAAGTCCATAATCAATTCCAGTTCATGAAAATAGTCGGCAATTTGCCCAAGCATTTCTTTTTCTTTATCAGATAATTCAACTACTCTTGATTTTTTAGTTTCTTGCTTACCGCTGTTGTTTTTGAAAGCGAGTGCAGTAAGTTCCTCATCCGACAAAACATATTGAAGCAAACTCTTAAAGAAGTTTTTTCTTGAGGCCGGGTCAAGTTTTTCAACCATGTGCTGCAGGAGTTTGATACGCTCTGCTTTTCTTAAGTTGAGATACTGGTCAAAGTCGAAATTTTTTACTTTAGAAAGGGTAGATGATTTTTTTTGCTTCTGCTTCATCGCTATGAATTTTTATATTTCATACGATGAATAAGTATGCAAGTTGCAAAAAGAAAAACAAAAATCTTACAAAACTAAAGGTGAAATCTGCTGATTATCTTTTCCGGTAATTAATGCAGCATCAATCTTATTTTTTGGTACTGTGAAGAAGAAAGCAGAACCTTCTCCGGGAGTAGATTCAATGCGGATGTTGCCTCCTGCTTCTTCCACAATTTTTTTAACTATTGAAAGGCCAATACCGGTTGATTCAAACTCATCTCTGGCTTTTAATGTCTGAAATATTACAAACACTTTTTCATGATAGCGATTTTCAATTCCGGGGCCATTGTCTTTAACTTTAAATTCCCAAAACTTTCCTTCTTCGCGGCAACTGATTTCTATATCCTTTTGCTCTTTGTTATTGTGTTTAATACCATTGCTGATTAGATTCATGAATACTTGTTGATACTTAACTTTATCGCCATAGTAATCAGGCATTGTGCCTGAAATTTCTATTTTGCAATTACTATCTGCACCTGCTAAATCAATGGCATTATGTACAATTTCATTAAACGAAAACAACTCTTGTGTACCTTTATGTTTAGATGCTTTAGAATACTCCAGAATGGCATTAATAAGTTGTTCCATACGTTTTACTCTGCCTTTAATAATTTTGAAATTTTCTTTCGACTCCTCAGAAAGGCTGTCTGCACTGTCTGTAGTAATCCAATCTGTCAGGTTGCCGATGGCACGTAATGGCGCTTTCAAATCGTGCGAAACAATATATGCAAATTTGTCAAGCTCTTTATTCGTTTTTTCAAGGTCACTTAAATACTCGCTTAACTGAATTTCTGCTTTTTTACGTTCGTTAATATCACTCATGATAAAAATGAACTTGCGTGAATTCTTTTCACTGTCACTTATTGGTGTAATACTGTCATGCATCCACACTGTGGTTCCATCTTTTCTGTAACGCAAAAGTTCACTGTCACTAAATTTGAATTCGCGCATACTGTTTTGCACTTTCTCAAGATTTTCCTTTTCGGTATCAGGTCCGCTTAAGAATGTTTGAAGTGATTGATTTATTGAATCATAAAATTGATAACCTGTAATTCGTGTAAAACCATCATTAACCCATTCGATGACACCATTTTCATCAGTAATGACAACGGCATTATCAGTTTTGCTGGCTACCAGAGATAGCTTATTCAACTCTTTATTGATGATAGCTAGTTTGTTTCTGGAATCGGTGATGGTAGAAATAACAACATTTTTTTTGCTTTCCAAATTGTTAATCATGCTGCTGATCACAATCAGGCTGACAAGTCCTGTAATTAAATAATCCTGATTGATAAGTGATGCCGTTTGACCAATAAAACTATAATCAATCCAGTTAGTATATTCTGTTATCAAGAAGAAGTAAACCATATTGACAACAGACAGCACTGTAAACCAAATACCATATCTGCTACCAAGCAGCATAAACGATAAAAGGATAAAAGCGATCTGATAAAACATTCCGGAGTTGCGAATACCACCGGCAAAGTAGGTAATATAGTGTAGGGCAGCAAAGCAAGACAAAAGACTAATTACTACTGATAAGGTGAGTTTTTTATGAACATTAAGCAGCAAGTAATTTGAAATAAGTAAAGTTTCCAAGCCTAATAGGATAAATGAGAGGTTTTTTCCCGTTTTAAATACATAAATTGCCTGATAGCAGATGAGACCTATGCCTATGATGGCAACAAGGTTAAAGATTCTGAAGAGGTTGAAACGCTGCTTAGCTAAAATATCATCCTCCTGAATAGAACGATAAATGCTATTGAGCATTAATTTTCTGATTATCCATTTTGCAACGGGTGTATCCATACCTGTTTGTGTAGAAAATTGTGTTAAACTTAGTATGTTTATACGTTACTGACAAATTAAATGTTTTATTTTTGCAGAGAAATGTTTAGGCGATATATTTTGTGATTAATGAATAAACAATTAACAATACTCCTTATTGATGATGATAAGGTTGACAGCATGATAATCAAAAGGGCAATTGCTAAACTTGATTTTCCATATCAGGTTGATACTGCCCATAATGGTCTTGATGCATTGATGATGTTACGTGGCATGAGTGATATTAAAATAAAAAGGCCTGATATTATTTTGTTGGACATTAATATGCCTTTGATGAATGGGTTAGAGTTCTTGTCTGAACTACGTACAGACCCTGAACTAAAAGATATTCATGTATGCGTTTTAACTACATCTGAAGATGATTCTGATGTGAAGACTGCTTATGAGTTTAATGTTGCCGGTTATTTTATTAAACCACTGAATATCAGTGACTTTGATGATCGTTTTCTATATCTAAACGGTTATTGGCAGCGAAATTGCTTTCCGGTTCAATAATTTTAAAATCCCTTAGTAGAAGCATTTGTTTCAGTAGTAAAGTAAATTGGGTGAAAATCTCATCACCTTCGACCTGAAATATTATGCATTAGCCAAATTCTTATTGTGGAAAAGAGTAGTCGCTATATTTTGGCGGGCTAATCTTTTCAATGAACTCCCAAACCCGGTATATTCCACATCTTGATGGAATACGTTTTATTGCAGCCATAATGGTGGTGTTGAACCATTATTTAGCAGAATTAAATTTTGATTATAAGTTCTCTACAGGCTTTTACGGTGTTCAGATTTTCTTTGCTATTTCCGGGTTTCTGATAACAGGAATTTTACTAAGACTGAAAAATGCTGAAGAGCATATTTCAAGACGACTAATTATCAAAAACTTTTTTGCCAAACGTTTTCTCCGACTTTTTCCGCCCTATTATATTTTAATTTTCAGTTATATTTTTCTTGAGTGTTTTGGATTGTACATTGCACAGAAAGGTTGGATAATTTTTTATTTAGCCTATCTACCCAACTGGTTTTTTTATTTTCATGGATGGCAAGGAACCATAGATAATCATCTTTGGTCGTTAGGTGTTGAAGAACAATTTTACCTTTTATGGCCATTTATTTTATTAATGCTGCCTAGGGGCACAGAATTTAAATGGGTTATTTCTATGATTATTACAGGTTATCTTTTTAAATGTGTCATAAGACAGTATTTTATGTTAGGAGGAGACCCATTCTTATTGCCTATCTCGCAAATGGATACTCTTGGCATTGGAGCACTATTGGCATGTGGGCTTGAATATCGTTTGAAGTTTATTGAATCGTTCAAAAAAGCATTACCTTTTTTGCTTCCAATTGCTATTCTGTTAACCTTGGTGACGTCTTATGATAAGCCACGTAATGATCCATTTTTATGTTTAAGCCTGATATTGCTTTCAAGTTGTCTTGTACTAAACGCAGTGGTAGGATTTAAAGGAGTAATAAAAATATTTATGGAGAACAAATGGGTGGTTTATGGAGGTAAAATCAGTTATGGAATATATTTATACCATAAAGTAATACCAACATTGTTTATCAGCTCATTTGAAAGAATAGGTATTGGTTTACCAAACCGATGGCTGACTCTTGTAATTTCAATTGCTTTGACATTTTTAATTTCACATTTGTCGTGGAAATTAATTGAGTCGCCTATTTTGAAGCTAAAGAAAAATTTTGAGCATTAATGATTGGCAAATTCTTCTTTAATCTGCTCGAAACTAGTATTGTTTTCTTTGAAAACTACAGGTAAGTTTTCCGCAAGGGTTTCAAGTAGTTCATCAATATCTTCTATTTGAATATGATTACTTAAAGTAATTCGTAATCCGGTGTGCTTAATACTCACTGCAGGAAATACTGAAAGGTTAAAGAAAAAGCCAGCCTTTTTCATTCGTAATACTGTACTGTAACCAACATTAGGATTTCCAACGCCAATAAAAAATACAGGAGATTGTTCTTTTCTGATGACCAATAAACCGAGTTCTTCGGCTTTTTTATTAAAATAATCAATTTTTGCCATCAAACTTTGTTGCAATGGGATGATTTCATCGCTCATGTGAATCTTACACGAAGCAATAGTTGCAGCAAGAATTGCAGGCGGAAGCTGAATCGAAAAAATAAATCCTTTTCCGCAAGTTTTAACTAACTTAAAATACTCTTCATCAGGAAAAGTAAGTAATCCACCGGCAGTGCCGAAAGCCTTAGTCATTCCTGTTGATAAAAACAATTTACGGTGATAGTATGGAACAGCATTCATCACCATGCCTGTTCCGTGAGGTCCGGTCCAACTCATACCATGGATATCATCAAGATACAGGTGCAATTGTTCATACTTATCTGCAAGTGCATAAAGCTCCTTAACCGGGGCAAAATCGCCATGCATGGAATATACACCATCACCCAAATACCAAATTCGCTGATATCTGTTTTTAAGAACTTTTATTCTTTCTTCAAGAATATCCATTCTGTTATGGCGGACTATATCAATTTTAACATTGCGTAATTTAAGCATGGCTGTAGCAGACTGAATGCTGTCATGCGCCTGAACATCCATGATAATAGCATCGTTATCGCCAACTAGAAGGGGCAGGCCGGTAATATGTCCAAGAGTAAGCGATTGCATCACAAGGGCAGGTCGGCCAAACATTTTTGAGAATAGACTTTCAGCTTCCTCATAGTAGTGTGATGATACATAGGCACGCGATGATGAAAATTGTGCCCCATGGGAGTGAAGTGCTTCTACTGCTGCTTCAATAATTTTAGGATGTTTTTCAATGCCCAGATAACCACAACTGCCAAAAAACAATTTTTTTTGACCATCTAAAGTAATATAACGGCCATCCATTTGTTCATCTTGTGCTTTACAATGCACAATGCCGGCACCAATGGTGATTTTTGCAACTCCGGTAATAACATCTATTGCCTGCTGAAACTTACTTTTCTGCTCTTGATTTTCCATCCCTAACCCTAAAAATGATTCGCGTGCAAAAATAGCGTTTGTAATAGCAAAATACTGCTGATATTTATCAAATTCAGCTTAAATTCTGAACATATCATCGTTTAACGCCAATTTTCGTAAATGTGGGCACACTCTATATCGGTCTTCACCATAGTAGGTAAACAGTTCTTCCAATTTATTGTACACAGTCCGCAAGCCACGTTTATTTGCCCATGTTAATAGCCCCTGTGGGTAATTAACTCCTTTAGTCATTGCAGTTTCAATGTCGGAAGCAGTTGCAATTCCCATCATCAAGGTGTCGGCAGCTTCGTTAACCAACATAGCAAAAATTCTATCAAAAATCTGGTTATGTAGGTTACTATCTAAGGATGGTTGAGGTTGATTGGAGTTTTTATAATCATAATAGCCTCTGTTGCTTTTACGACCAAAAAGTTTTCCCTCAAATAATCGTTTCTGAGTAATGGAAGGTTTATATCTCTGATCGAAAAACATTTGTGTAAATACAGTTTCTGTAACTTTAAAGTTAACATCATTTCCAATAAAATCCATCAGTTCAAAAGGCCCCATTTTAAAGCCACCAATGGTTCTCATGGCATGGTCAATTGTAGCAAAGTCGGCAATACCTTCTTCATAAATTCGAAGCGCTTCACCATAGTAGGGGCGTGCTATTCGGTTAACGATAAATCCCGGAGTGTCTTTGGCAATTACAGGTAGTTTTCCCCATTGGCGCATAGTTTCAACAGCATCTGTTATTACTTTATCTGTTGTATTAAATGTGGGAATTACTTCAACCAATTGCATTAAAACCGGTGGATTGAAAAAATGCAGCCCTATAACTCTATCTTGCTTTCTACACGATGAACCAATTGCAATTACCGGCAGCGAAGATGTGTTAGTAGCTAAGATACATTCGTTCGAGACAATATTTTCTACACTGCTGAACAAACTCTGTTTTACATCAATATTTTCAATTACTGCTTCAATAAATAAATCAGCTTGTTTGAGTTCAGTTAATTCATCTGAAAATTTTATTTGCTTAAAAGTATCATCAGCTTTTGTCTTATCTATTTTACCCTTTTCGACCAATTTATCCAAACTGGAACGTATTAATATTTGGGCTTTTGATAAAGCGTCAGCACTTGAATCAAAAAGGGTTACTTTGCAACCATTGGTTGCCGCTACCTGAGCAATTCCAGATCCCATTGAACCTGCTCCTGCTATTCCTATTTGTTGTTTCATTGTCCTTTAAAAACGGGTTTTCTTTTTTCTAGAAATGCTTTTATGCCTTCGTTATGATCGTAGCTTTTTGCTGCATTGACCTGTTCTGCCAACTCACATTCAAGTTGTGTATTCAAATCATTCATCAGAGATTGATTCAATAATTTTTTGGTAAGACCTAATGCTTTGGTGGGTAAACCGGCTAATGTCTGTGATGTCTGTATGGCTGTTTCCATTAACTGTGCATCATCAACGGCTTTGTAAATCATACCCATAGTTACGGCTTCGGCAGCAGAAACTTTATCGCCTAACATAGTCAATGCACTGGCTCTTTGAAACCCAATAAGTCGAGGCAGGAAGAAAGTTCCACCACTATCAGGTATTAATCCAATTTTACTGAATGCTTGAATGAATAATGCCGATTCTGCAGCTAAAACAATATCACAACATAAAGCAATATTGGCGCCAGCACCTGCAGCCACACCATTAACGGCACATACTATTGGCTTTTCTATATTTCTTATTAGGGTAATAATAGGATTGTAATGCTCTCGTACTATTGCGGCAATGCCTGGACCGTTGGCATCAACAGCTTCAGACAAATCTTGTCCCGCACAAAAAGCTTTACCGGTTCCTGTTATTAAAATTGCACGTATGTTTGAATTGTTAGCTGCTTTCTTTAGTTCATCCTGTAATTGCAAGGACATTTCACGGTTAAAACTGTTGAATTTTTCCGGCCGGTTTAATGTGAGTTTTACAACCTGACCATTTATTTCGTGTAATACTGTTGGTTCCATAATAGGCAAAAATACAGAGTTATTGACTACGTCAGTATAATTTATAAAGGAAGGCGATTTTAGAGTAGGCTATTTGAAGAGTAGTTTAAGTCCAGTTTTTAATTAACGTTTTCATCATACTTATTTTGACTATTAGCCGGGAGTAACCTTAGTATAATGATGTAAATTTCAATTCAGTTATCTTTCTTTGCATTGTCAAAAGAAATATGAAAAGTCAGACATACAAAATTTTGATTGTTGATGATGAGCCTGACATCATTGAGTTTATACAATATAATCTCCGAAAGGAAGGCTACTTGGTTTATACAGCCAAGAATGGCGAAGAAGCAATAGTATTGGCTAAAAAGGAGGTGCCACATTTGATTGTAATGGACATTATGATGCCAGTGATGGACGGGGTAGAAGCCTGCCGTATAATGAGAACAATACCTGCTCTCAATAAAACAATTATTGCATTTTTAACGGCAAGGAGTGAAGATTATTCACAGATTGCCGGTTTTGATGTTGGCGCTGACGATTACATTCAGAAACCGATTCGGTTACCTGTTTTAATGAGTCGAATTAAAGCACTGTTGCGCAGGACAAGTGAATTGCCCGGGGCAGAAGCAACAATAATAGAGATAAGCGGATTAAAAATTGACCGCATGCATTATTTAATCTATCAAGAAGGGCAAAAATTTGAGTTGCCACGTAAGGAGTTTGAATTAATTTCATTATTGGCATCCAAGCCCGGCAAAGTTTTTTCGAGGGAAGATATACTCAGCCGGGTGTGGGGTAATGACATTGTAGTTGGCAACAGAACCATTGACGTACACATAAGAAAAATCAGAGAAAAGTTAGGCGATCAGGTGATTAGAACCATTAAGGGAATCGGTTATAAATTTGAACCATGAAAGAGATTTATTTTTCACTCAAGCTTAATGATGTAATGCTCCATTCTTGCAACAATCAGGTAGTTTATCGAAAGCCTCCGGATTGGCTTTTACACTATCTGCATCATAACCTGCATTGCTTATTACCTGACGAATGGTTTCAGGAGTAATTTTTTCGCCATTATATTTAATTGCAACTACTCTTGTATTGAGATCGAGTTTTGCAAACTTGACACCATGTTGATGTAGTAGTGCCGTTTCAAGTGCTTTCTTGCACATGGTACACTCGGCTGAGGTAGCAATATTTATTTCAGCTTTTTTATTTTGTTGTGCCATCAGTGAGAAGCTGAAGAATGATAACAAAATGGCACCGGTAATTAACTTTTTCATTTTTATTGTTTATTTAATTGTATAACGAAATCCTAAATAAAATGTGCGACCCATTAAAGGCCCCCAAATTAGTGATGCATCAAAATTTTGACCAAATGGCTCATCAGCAGCAACAATTGCATGCTTTTGTCTATAGTCAGTAATATTCTCGCAGCCTAAGTAGAAATCAGCATTTTTAGTTCTCCATGTTGCTTGCGAATTTAATGTTATAAAACTTTCAGAGTATGATTTTAACTCATAACCGTTTATGTGGGTGTCTCCACCTGGAATTCTGCCTTTGCCGGTGTATTTGAGTGTTGCATCAATACTGTATTTTCCTTTTTTTATTTTGTATTCTGCATTCAATAAAGCCTTGTCACGAGGGGTAAGTGGTTTGCTTTTTAGTTCACCTGCAAAAGTTTGTTTAACTACATTGTATTTATAGCCTAACCTCAGCAACAGATTACTTATTGGCTCAATATTTAACTCTCCCTGCAGGTAATGAGAGAAAGATTTCCCATCCAAATTGTAGAAATGAAGTTGATGAATATTTTCCATGTCAATAACCACCTGATGTTTGAACCAAGTATAATAATAGTCTGCATTGAATGATGCATCGTGACCAAACCATTGCATTTTCTTTGTGAAATTAATTCCTGTATTCCATGCTTCTTCAGCCTTAAGGTCATCAATAAACAAGGCTCTTGAAGAAGTAAATACAGAGGTGTTTTCAGCATAAATTCTGGCCGTACGCCATCCTTTTCCGGCAGATAATCGAAGTGCCGTCAATTGGTCAATATTATATTTTATATGTAATCGCGGTGTCAGGAAGAATCCATAAGTGTTATGTACATCAGCTCTTATTCCTGCAACAATTGCCCAATTTAAATCGTTGTTGAATGAATACTCTGCATAGGCACCCGGAATGATTTCGTTGGTATAGGTGCCGACAGAATTAAATTTTTCAGCATAGTGATTATACCGAAAACTCAAACCCGAACGGATGTAATTTCTTGTGTCGTGAATGATAGTTTGATAAATGGTGTTGGCATGAAAACTACGCTGATCGCCAGTATATGTTTTATTGCCAAAATAATTGTCCTGCAAGTGTAAACGTGATAGCGTAAGTAATGCAACACTTTTATAAGGCTTGGCAGGATTTATAGTTCCGGTTTTTGTAAAAACTTCTAATATTTTATTCTCTATACCCACGCCATATAAAGTTGATTTTCCAAAATCATTGTCATAATTAAATCCTTTTTGTCCACCTAAACGGTTTTCATATAAGGCATGCCAGCCAATTTCTCCTTCTAATTTATTTGGAACAGTAACATGCCAGGTGTTCATTACATTTACTTGTTTTGTTAAAGGCTGGTCTAAAAAACCATCTTTATCTCTGTCCACTTTAAGATGATTCATGCTGCCATGCGCAAGAAAAACAGTACTGATATGTTTTTTAAACCGTTGTGCAAGTTGCAGGTTCAACTCTTCGCGACCTTCATTATTCAGGTAGCAATTAATAAAAAAGCGATCGGCATTTTGTGGTTTTTTTAGCTCTATGTTTATTTGACCTGTTATTGCTTCAAAACCATTTATTACAGAGCCTATTCCTTTGTTGATTTGTATTGATTCAATCCATGGTCCTGGTGTAAAAGCCAATCCATGAGATGCAGATAAACCAAAAATCAATGGTAAATTCTGAAACTGTATTTGTGAATAAATGCCATCAAGTCCAAGCATCTGAATTTGTTTGGCACCGGTAACAGCATCACTATAGTTAACATCTATTGTTGGGTTGGTTTCAAAACTCTCACTCAAGTTACAACAGGCAGCTTTCAGTAATTCATGTTGTGTTATCGTAGTTGTATTTATGGGTGTTATAGTTGAAATTGATGTGCTTTCTCTTCGCGATTTTATTTCAACTTCTTTTAAGTCAATGGACTTTTTTAGACGAATTTTCAGATCGTTATCAGGTATATTATTTAAAGTTAATGTATCGGTTTTAAAACCTATAAACTGACTGATGATGGTTAATGGTGTTGCACCTGTGTACAGTATTTGAAATTTTCCATCAAGATCTGTCACTGTATGTTGATCGGTTACAGGAATATAAACACTAACTCCCGGCAACGTTTCACTATTGTCTGATTTTACCACGCCTCTAATCATTATTTGGGCATGACTTTGTAATGATATTACAAGTAATATTATAAATGATAAATTTTTTTTCATTGAAATCTAATTAAAATTATTGATTGATAAAGTAACTATTTAAAAAATAGCCTTGATCAAATAGATAATTTTGAAATCAGAAGGAGTAAAGGGGGGGAGGGTATTGTTTGTTCCTGAATTGAAAATTCTTGAAGGAACATAGAAAAATTGCAAGTGTTCTCTAAAAGTTGAGGCAATTCTACAATGGCCGGAGTTGAAACCTGCACCTTGTTTTCATGATTAGAAAGTTGGTTGGCATCAATTACTGACTTTGAATACTGACAGCAATCTCTTTTAAAACTACAACCTTTATTTTCTTTGTTTGAACAATGCTTAAACTGCTCGAGTGATACCATTGTTTTGTTCTTTTTGGAACAAACCATTTTAAATACAGTTACACCCGATGCTGATGCAATTACGGAAAAGATTAAAACAAATGAAAGAAGTAAGCGAATGCCTTTTCTAAACATAACACAAAAGTAGCAACAACTTTCTGAAATGGCAATGAATTAAGCTAAATATTACTTTCGCAAATAAAATACACCATGCATTTTATAAGGGATGAATTGGAAGAATACTGCATTAAACATACTACTAAAGAAAGTAATTTATTAGAACAGATTGATCGGGATACCAATGCTAAGGTGCTTAATCCCCGAATGCTTTCAGGCCATTTGCAGGGAAGATTTCTGGCAATGATTAGCAAAATGATAAACCCAACAAGAATTTTAGAAATTGGTACTTACACCGGTTACTCTGCAATTTGCTTGGCAGAAGGGTTGGCAGAAGGGGGTAAACTTACCACCATTGAAAAAAATGCCGAACTTGAAAAATTGATTCGTAAAAATTTAAGCCAAAGTAATGTTCCCAATAAAGTCGAATTGATTATTGGTAATGCGTTAACTATAATTCCTGAGTTAAAGGAGGAATATCAATTGGTTTTTATTGATGCAGACAAAGAAAATTATTCAACTTATTTTGAAATGGTTTGGGAAAAATTGCCATCAGGAGGGTTTGTGCTGGCAGATAATGTGCTTTGGAGTGGCAAAGTGGTTGAGCCAACAGTTGCAGGAGATGTTGATACAGTAAATATTAAAATGTTTAACGAAAAGGTAGTAAACAACAGCGAAGCAGAATGTGTTTTACTTCCGGTGAGAGATGGATTAATGTTAATTAGAAAAAGATAAGGGAATGAATCAAGGTAATGATTTAAATTTTTAAGATTAATTTGATAAATGATAAGAAGAAGATTTTTTATGCTTTTTACTTGTTGTATTTGGGGATGTACCAATCCTGTAATACATAGTGATGTAACAGATAGTAATCAACAACCTAAGTTGTTGCAGACTAAAACGGACTCTGTTCAGGAATATATAAAAGTTGATGCTTCAGCAAGTGTAAACAACACAAGTTGGAAGCCGGCTACAGGTGTAGTTAATGTATCTGTTAATCCTGATGGGAAGAAGAATTATGCAATCATGTTAACAGGCGATGGAATTACAGTTGCATTAATTTATAGCGGAAAAGAAAAAAAAGGTAAATTTAAAATAGGTGAGGGGTTTAATGCATCGGTACTGGATGCAAAATCCGCAGTCCATATTTGTAATGATGGTTATATCCTGTTTTCTGAATTTGATACCACAAATAAAGTACTGTCTGGAAAATTCGGTATAGCATGTATGGGAAACAAGGCTTCCGGAGATGAATACAATATCCAGGAAGCCTCGTTTAACCAATTAAAGTGGTAATTAATTTATCGAACCACAAATTACCGGGCATTTCACTGTTGCAACAAATGATGCAGGTGCATTTGCTTCGCCACTTTTTATTAAAGTGGTTTCTGAATGTATGCCTTCAATGATTACAGTTGCGGTTGAATCATTAGCTCCGGTTTTACCAAAGTAGCATACAATGCCATTAGCTTTGTTATTCTTACAAAAAATTTCATCCAGAGCGCGTTTACTGAAAAATGCACCTTTGTGAACGGTTCTGTAAGTTGTATTAAAATTATTGACAGCAATTTGTCCATTATCCCTAGAAATCCAATCTCCACCACCATCTTTTTCAACTTTATCATATCGTAATACATCATCACATGCACATGGAGGTTGATCAATGCCTATTGTAGATTGATTAGCCTCTGCATTGCTTACAAAGAGTTTGTTGAATGCAAATAATGCATTAACTGCCAGCGATGCCAGCAAAACATAACCTGTTACTTTCATAATTTTTGATTTTTGAGTTATTTGATTTAATTATATGGTAATGTAAATGAGAATTCTGTTTCAAGATGGGGTGTGGATTTTACATCCATGTCACCGTTATGCGATTTTATTATTTCATAAGATAAGCTAAGTCCCAATCCGGTTCCTTTACCAAGAGTTTTTGTTGTATAGAACGGTTCGTAAACTCGAGGTAAGTTTTCTTCTTCAATGCCAGGGCCATTATCTGTAATAGTAAGACGTACTGAATTTTGAATTTGGCGTGTTTGAATTTTCAATATCGGTTTATATGTCTTATCAACCATTAATTTATCATTCATAGCATCAAAAGCATTGTTTAATAAATTCATTAAAACTGTTGTAATTTCCTGGAGATTTAATACAATGCCTTTAAGCGACTGGTTAAAGTCGTAGTGGATGTGACAATGGAAGTCCGGGTAATGGGTAATAAAAGAATGGTAAGCAACACTTGTAAACTCATTTACTACCTTATTGATATCTTCAATTGTTCTTTTATCACTTTTGGGTTTAGCATGATTAGCAAAGTTGAGAATTATTTTATCTGCTCTTAATGCATGTTGATATATCATGGCCAAATTATTCTTTAGCTGTTCAAAATTCTCATCATGATTGTTTTGAATTTTTTTGTCAATTTCTGCAATTAATTCACTCGATATTTTGGTAAAATTAATGACAAAATTTAATGGATTGCGAAGCTCATGTGTAATGCCGCTTGACATGCGTCCTAGCGATGCCATTTTCTCATTGTGAATGAGTTGTTGTTGTACTTGCCTTAAACTGTTTAATGCTTCTGATAACTCTCCATTTGCAATTCGTAATTCTGCTTCACGCTTTTGTTTGTAATTATATCTTCTATATAGTCCAATTGTAATTCCAAGTAGCATGAAAACAGTCAATGCAAGTAGCCATTTCTGAAGCTGGTCAGCTTTTTCTTTTTGAAATAAACTATCTAGTTGCGCCTGCTTTTTTTCAGCTTCAATTTTTGCTTTTAAAGTATTTATGGCGCGTTGGTTTTCGGAATTGTAAATTGAATCACGAAGTTGATAATGTTGAATGATGTAATAGTTTGCAGATTCAAAATTTTTCTGATCAGAATAAATTATTGCCATTAACTTATAGATATCCAACTTAAATCTGATAAAGTTAAATTTCTCGGCAATAGATAATGCACGAGTTAGATTTATAAATGCTGCATCATTTTTAGAGGTTTCTATCAATAATTTACTGTAAGGTATCAACGCCATACAGTAGCCATATGGATCAATAATTGAATCCCACTGTGTCATGACTTTATCAAAAAGATTTTCTGCTGCAACAAAATTCTTTTGATTTGTATAAAGACGAGCTAATGCTACATAACATTCATATTCTATTTGTTTGTTTGCTAAATGTTTTCCTATTTTTAATGATTGTAGCAGATATTCTTCTGCCTGTTTATTGTTTTTTAATTCCAGATAACTAAGCCCACATAAATAATAGGTTGTAGCTAGCGAACTGTCATTAGATGCTTTTTTATAAAGTTCTGTTGCAAGTTTAATGTTTGGTAATGCATCAGGGAACTGGCTTTGCAGATAGTAAACAAGTCCGATTTGCAGATAAATATCGGCTTCTCCATTAATGTTACCAACATCTTTATAATATTTTAATGCCCTATAAAAATAATCTAAAGCTTTTGCATCATTGGTTATTCTGAGATAATATTTTCCTGTAAAAACATCACTTTTAGCTATGAGTTCGGGGTTGCCTGTTTTTTCACCAAGATTGCGCAAGGTGTCAGACCAGATTATGGCAGAATCTGATAGTTTATCGTCAACTAAATAATGATAAATGATTGAAGTTACATAATCTGCAGCTTCTGGACCATGTGTATCTCTTAAATATAGATTTATTTTTTTATTTAAATCGTCTGAAGATGCAAATTTTGGATAAAGCAGTACTAATGCTAAAAAAAGTTTAAGTGTTTTAGAACAGAAACTAATAGCACAATTGCATTGTATATCTTTAGGCATACCTGACAGGGCTAATGTTCCCAAAGGTAATTACTTAATACATACAAATTATAACAATTGTATAAAATGTCATTCTTTAACTACAAGACGATAGCCATTGCCATGAACATTCAATAATTCAATGTTTGGATCGTCTTTCAGATACTTCCTGATTTTGGTAATGAATACGTCCATACTGCGTGCTGTAAAGTAATTGTCGTCATTCCAGATTTTACGTAAAGCTATTTCACGAGGAAGAATATCGTTAAGATAGACGCATAATAATGCAAGTAAAGCCGCTTCTTTAGGCGAAAGCTTTTCTTCTTTCCCGAATCCTTCTATTGTACGTAACCTGCTGTTGAACTTAAATCCACCTATGACAAATTCAACCTGCTCGTTAACGGCTTTTACAATATTTTCACTCCTGTTCAGAAGTGCTTTTATTTTAAATAACAGAATTTCAGAGTCGAAAGGTTTGGTTATATAATCATCAGCACCAATTTTAAATCCTCTTATCATGTCCACTTTCATTGACTTGGCTGTTAAAAAAATAATTGGTACATTGCTGTCTTTGGCTTTTATGTTTTCGGCCAAAGCAAAACCATCCATAACGGGCATCATTACATCAAGAATACAGAGGTTAAACTTGCCTTTTTCAAATTTATCAAGAGCTTGTCTGCCGTCTCTATAAAGGTGTACATCATAGTCGTGTAATGAAAGATAGTCTTTGAGAACTAAGCCAAAGTTGGTATCATCTTCAGCTATCATAATTTTGATTTTCCCAGTTAGTATTGACATGTTATGTTTTTAATTTAGTTGGATTGATGAGATTTGTTTTTTGCTTTTAATGGATTTAGAGGTAAAGTAAATTCCATGGTTGTTCCTTCGTCTTTTTTACTTTTTAAAACTTTAATTTCACCATGATGTGCTGATGCAATTGCTTTTACAATGGACAATCCAATGCCATAGCCTTTAACGTCATGGATATTACCTGTCCCTGCTCTATAGAATTTTTCAAAAACATTTTTCTGAACCTCACGACTCATGCCAATTCCATTGTCAGAAATTAGTATGCGAATGTTGTTTTGGATATTTTCTGTGTTGATAGAGATAGTTGGATTTTCCGGAGTATATTTAATAGCATTATCAAGAAGGTTAATTAATGAATTAAATATAAAATCATAATCACCGAGCATTTGATGTTGTGCGGCATTCAAATTAGTTTCTATTACACCTCCTTTAACTTCTACCTGTAGTTTTATCTGATCAATGGCTTTTAGTATCATTTCATGTATATCAAATTCCACCAGATTGAGGTTGATGTGCTTTCGGTCAAATAGTGCAAGTTGCAAAATGTTTTCTACATGTTTGTGCATCCGGTGATTTTCTTCCTTAATAATGTTCATATAGCGATGCACACTTTCGCTGTTTTTTGAAACAACAGGGCTGTTCACAGCATCGGTTGCTAATGAAATAGTTGCAATTGGGGTTTTGAATTCATGAGTCATATTATTGATAAAGTCATTTTTTATGTCAGACAGTTTTTTCTGGCGGAAAATAGTATAGATTGTATAGCCAAATCCGAATAACATTACTAAAATAAACAAAGACGAACTAATAAGCATTACCCACATGGTGGAAAGCACATACGATAAACTTTGAGGAAAATGAAGTGAGAGTAAAATAGGCTTGGCAAGCAGATCGTTGGGAAATAAATCTGTCTTATAACGGCTTTTTAGCAGTGCATTTTTGTTTTCAGGTGCGTTGGTTGACATGATTTTGTTTTCACCAACATTTATGACACCAAATTGATAGGGCGTTGTTATACCTCGGTTTGAAAGTTCTGTTTTTAAAATTGAATCAAGTTGAAAAGGTTTAATTCTATCTTCGATGGTTTTCTCATCAGAAATAAATTCAAAAGCCAGATTTTGCATCACCTTATTCCAATTGTTGATTTTAGCTTCAATTTTGGCACGCTGTTTTTCCAGAATATCTGCTTTAAGAGATAAAAATTTAACAGCGTTGTGCGAATTGGATTTTATGGAATCATCTAAAGTGATTTCCTGACGATTATGCCGAATAGTGATTTTTCTGCCACCACTATATTTTATTTCCATTTTAATGTAATCGTGGTTGTAGTCATCTTGATTTAAAAAGTCAGGTGGCAATGGCGGCTCCACCATAGGTGAAGGTTGAATTGATTTTGCCTGTGCAAGTTTGTTTATATTGGAGTCTTCTGTTGTTGAATCCAGTCCTTCCCATTCCTCATCCAACATTTGACGTTCTCTGAAAAGCGAAAAAATAGAATCATTATTAATTGTTACAAAACTATTACTGAAAATATTGAATGCTTCTTTTTTTTCAAGCTTAATGGCTACCGCAGTTAATGCATCGTTTACTCTCTGATTGAATTGTTGTTCTTTAAGATGATAGTCGTGCAAGATCCAGTTCACCTGCATGGCAATGATGCCTATGAGTGCCGCTGCCATGCAAGCAGAGAGGATGATGATCTTGTTCTTATTCATTACATGCAAATTTAAAACACTTTAACACAGCTTAATTCTGTTTAACTTTTTTTAACCCTGATAGATTTTACTATTACCGTTGTATCATTCCGGTATTTTGCAATTTACCTCTTGTGCAAATCAAAAAAATACAGAAAAACGATTGGTTGGTGTGGATAAGTTTATCTTTATTTTGAAATTGATTGTTTTTGGCAGCAGCTGCTTTTGATAGGAAGAAGATTATCAAATCGGATCTACATCAATTTGCAAAATGATATTTTTTGATACAGGGTTTATCTTGAAACGATCTATTGCAGAAAGCATCATACTTCTTGTATCATTTAATTTAGACTGACGAGAAAATTTTATCAATATTGTTTTGATGTAAAAGTTTTTTATTCTTGAAATAGGTGGTGTCACCGGACCGAGAGTTGATGGTAATTGTTTTTTTAATTCTTTAGTTAAAAAATCAGCTGCCTGTGTGGTTTTCGAATCATCGCGACCTTTGACTGTAATTTCTAATAGTCTGCTAAATGGTGGGTAGTTGAATTTTTTACGTTCAGACATTTCAAAGTTAATAAAAGATTTGAAGTCGTTTTTAACTACCAGGTTAAGTATTGTATGTCCCGGATTGTAAGATTGAATGATAACTTTTCCTTGTTCTTTTTTTCTTCCTGCACGACCACTAACTTGCATTAACATTTGAAAACTTCGTTCATAGGCTCTGAAATCAGGAAAGTTTATTAGATTGTCTGCATTTAAAATGCCCACCAAACTAACATTGTCGAAGTCAAGCCCTTTTGTTACCATTTGTGTTCCTACTAATATGTCTGTCTCACCGGTTTCGAAGCGACTGATAATTTCACTGTAAGCATGTTTACCTCTTGTACTGTCAAGGTCTAAACGTGCAATATTATATTCCGGAAAAAATATCTGTAATTCATCTTCAATTTTTTCTGTCCCAAATCCGTATTGACGGATATCAGTTTCTCCGCAGGATTTACATTTTGATGGCGGTTGTTGTGTAAAACCACAATAATGGCAGCGAAGTAAATCTGCTTTTTTATAATATGTAAGTGCTACATCACAATGCTGACAATGAGGAACCCAATTACATTGATGACATTGCAAAATTGGGGCAAAGCCACGTCTGTTTTGAAATAGTATTATTTGTTTTCCTTTGTCCAATTCTTCTTTTATGGCATTAATTAGCACGGGTGAAAAATGTGATTTCATCTGCCTTTTAAAAGTGAGCTCTTTTATATTCACCAATTGAATTTGTGGTGGTGCAATATCTTTATGTCTTGCAAACAATTCAACCAATCCATATTTTCCATTGATTGCATTATAGTATGTTTCAATTGACGGTGTTGCACTGCCTAGTAATATTTTAGCTTCAAAAAGTTTAGCTAATACAATTGCTGTGTCGCGGGCATGATAACGTGGTGACGGATCAAATTGTTTGTAGGATGACTCATGTTCTTCGTCAACAATTACAAGCCCTAATTTATTAAAGGGCAGAAAAACAGATGAACGTGCACCAATTACAATAAATGGCTCTGAATTAGTTAATCCGTTTTCTATCATTCTCGTATAAACAGAAGCACGTTCATTGTCACTGAATCGTGAGTGATAAACTATCAACTTATTGCCGAAATGTTTTTCAAGTCTTGTGATGATTTGTGTTGTCAATGCAATTTCCGGAAGAAGGTAAAGAGCTTGCCTACCACTTTTCAGACAATCATCAATTAGCCTGATGTACAATTCTGTTTTGCCCGATGATGTTACACCATGAAGTAGCGTTACAGATTTGTCTGCAAAAGATTCATTAATTTTATTTAATGCACTTGATTGTGCTTCGCTAAGTTCGAAGAAGTCTTTATTAAAAAATGATTTTGAGCCCTGTGCTCTTTCAACAAGAATTTCAATCAGTCCTTTTTTTACTAATTGTTTTAATACTGTTGCAGTTGCTCCTGATTTATGGAGCAACACCTTTTGTGGAACCTTACCTTCACTGTAATTTTTTTCCAATAGTATTAATTGCATCAACACATCTAATTGGCGTGGTGCCTTTTTTTCGAGAAGGTCAAATTGTTTCTTAAGATAATCCTGATCTTGCGTTTGCTCTGTTCTCCTGATGAAATTTGACATTGGTATTTTAAAATCTTCACCAATGTTTTCAACGGATAATACCAGCTTTTTCTGAAGTAATTTTTTAACAACAGGAAATACATGTTTGCGGTCAAGAATACGGGATATTTCTTTCAGACTTAATTCTTTTACAGAATGTAAAGCTTCCAGAACCAGAAACTCATCGTCAGTCAAATATTCACTTTCGTTTTCTTTCTCGGTGTTAAGTACAATTTTTGTTTCACTGCTCAAACGCAGTTCTGCCGGCAGTGCTGCCTGCATAACATCTCCCCAAAAACACAAATAATAACTGTGAATCCATTGCCACAAAGCAATCTGTTTTTCTGTAACAACAGGTATTTCATCAATAACCGATATAATTGGTTTTACTTCATAATCGTCAGGTTTTATAACCGCGGTTTCTAAAATTATTGCTGCATAAATTTTCTGACTTCCAAATTGCACCAATACTCTTTTTCCAATTTCTATTTGAGAAACTAAAGCTTCCTGCACTGAATAGGTAAACAAATTAGGCAGTGGCAGAGGCACTACTACTTTAATATAAAATCCATTACTGTTATTCTCTGTCATCCTCTGAAACGTATCCAACCTTTGCGATGAAAAATGTACAATTGAATTACAACTATCAGTAACATTACAACAATAACACCAACATAACCATATGGTGAATACAATTCAGGCATGTTCATTGGCAAGCTTTCTCCGGTTTTGGGATTTTCAAGCTGAAAGTTCATGCCATAAAGACCAACAATAAAAGTTAAAGGAATAAAAATTGTAGATATAATAGTAAGCACTTTCATTACCTGATTGAGTTTGTGACTTACACTGGATAGATAAACATCCATCAAGCTTGCAGTAACCTCTTTGTAGCTTTCAACAATGTCAAGAATTTGAATGCAATGATCGTAAGAGTCTCTGAAAAACAGCTTTGTTTCTTCAGGAACTTCGTCAAATGATGAACGTAAAATATCATTAATTTTATCTCTTTCGGGCCAAATTGCTCTTCTGAACACTATTAATTCCCGTTTTATTTGAAGTATTCTATTCATTGAATCTTGCGAAGGATTGCTTAATAGTTCATCTTCCAAATCATCCAATTTGAGTCCTATTTTTTCAAGTGCCGGATAATAATGGTCTATTACTGCATCCATCAATGCATAAGCAAGATACCCTGCACGAAATGTGCGCATATTCCCTTTGCCATTTCGCAGACGCAAACGAATGGGGTCAAAAAAGTCTTGATATTTTTCCTGAATGGTTATGACGAAATTTTTTCCTAGAATTAAACTTAACTGATCGTTATTAAGTGATTCATCAGTCATGCTAAGCAGCCTGCTCACAAAAAATAAATGACCTTCATATTCATCAACTTTAGGTCGTTGATATACATTGAAAACATCTTCTAATTCCAATCTGTGTAACTGAAAAAGTGTTGTCAGGCTTTCATAAAATGATTTATCTCCAAATCCTGCAACATGTAGCCAGAGTGTTTTTTCACCTAAATTCTGATAGACATTTATTAATTGGTCGAATTGGGTAATATCTGTCTCCTGAAACGATTCTTTGTCATATATAAAACAAAGTGCTTTTGGTGATAAAGCATCAGATGGTATAGAAAAACTTCCAGGCTGTGCTCCGGGATGTGTTGTTTTCTTACGGCTGAGTTTTACGCTTAGTCTTCTGATCTTTGCCATAATTAATTAAATGTGGTTGTCAAAAATAGCGATAAATTTGCCGGCTGAAGAAAGAAAATTATTTTATGCAAAAGTGGTTTCAGTCGTGGTTCGATTCGCCTTATTATCATATTCTTTACAAGGATAGAGATAGTCAGGAAGCAGAGTATTTTTTGGATAATCTTTTGGAGCAAATCCATTTGCCATTAAAATCAAATATCTTAGATATTGCATGTGGCAAAGGGCGCCACAGCATATTTCTTGCAGATAAGGGTTTTTATGTTACAGGCCTTGATTTGTCGGAACAAAGCATTGAATACTGTAAACAGTTTGAGAGACAAAATCTTGAGTTTTATATCCACGACATGCGCGAAATTTTCAGGACTAATTGTTATGACGTTGCGTTGAATTTATTTACCAGTTTTGGATATTTCAATTCAGAACACGACAATCATTTAGCTATACGAACAGCATCATTGTCATTAAAACCCGGTGGTTACTTTATTCTTGATTTTTTTAATCCTAACCTTATCAAAAGCACCTCGCAACAGCAACATACAAAGCAAGTAGATGGAATTGAATTTACAATAAATAAGCACTCAGATGGGAATACCATTGAAAAGACCATTCAGTTTAATGATTCAGGAAAGAACTTTAAGTTTACAGAATCGGTACAAATTATTTCACAAAGTACATTTCTTAAACACTTTGAAGGGGTAGGCTTGATAACAAGACATATCTTTGGAGATTATTCTTTGAATCCATTTGAAGAGAATAGTAGTGAGCGAATGATTTTTATAACTCAAAAACCTCAATGACGGCATCATTTATTATCTTATTTCTTCTTATTACTGGCGGTGGATTACTTTATTTTTTATTAAATAAAAGTAATGACACATTATTAAAATTGTCTCTTGCATTTTCCGGAGCGTATTTATTTGGTATAACCATCACACATTTAGTACCTGAAGTTTTTAGTCAGGGCGATAAATCCATGGGTATTTATGTTATGGCCGGCTTTTTATTTCAGATTATACTTGAATATTTTTCAAAAGGAATTGAACACGGGCATATTCATTTACATGAGCAAAAACAACATGCAATTTTTCCGTTATCTATGATGATAAGTTTATGTATTCATGCATTTTTTGAAGGTGTACCTATGGCAGAAGCTCAGCAGCGCCAATCGCTCATGATGGGAATTGCTATGCATCATATTCCGGTTGCATTTGCACTGATGAGTATGCTGATGAATTCAGGTGTTTCTAAAACAGTGTCTGTCTTTTCATTAGTTGTTTTTGCCGCTATGTCTCCAGCTGGAGCAATCTTTGGTATTTATCTTGGTGACACTTTGATGGCTGAATGGTTTAATAAAATTATGGCAATTGTGATTGGAATTTTTCTGCATATTAGCACCACTATCTTATTTGAAAGTGATAGTAACCATCGTTTTAACTTTATTAAAATGGCTGTAATTCTAGCCGGAGTTATTTTTTCATTGTTAGTATAAAATAAAATCCTCCTGCAAATTTTAACAGGAGGATTTACCACTAAAAATAAACCAAATTAAATTATGAAATTTTTATTTCACGCAACGGCTTTGGTCTTGCCTCATCTTTTTTAGGGATTACTAAAGTCATTACACCGTTGTCATATTGTGCAGCAATTTTTTCACTATCAGCAGTTTCAGGCAAAGTGAAAGTACGCTTAAAGCTTGCATACGAAAATTCTTTACGGGTGTACTTTTCGCTCTGTGTGGCCTGTTCTTCTTTCTTCTCTGCACTGATATTTAGCATGTCATTCTCAATGTTGATTTTGAAATCTTCTTTGCTTAATCCGGGTGCTGCAAGTTCAAGTTTAAATTCGTGATCAGATTCCTTAACGTTTACAGAAGGACTGAATGATTTAGTGATGTTGTTGCTAATCACACCATCAAAGAAGTCGTTAAACAAATCACTGAACATTGGTGAGCGGTCCATCATTCTTGATGCCGGTTCGTTTTTAAATTTAATGAGTGTCATTTTGTTTTATTTTAATTGTTTATGTAAACAGCATACATCAAATTCAATTCCATGGCCTTTTTTATGACAAGAGTGGCATGAATGATAGATTTAACAAGTCAAAATGTCTTTATCGTACTGTAACTAACGACAACTTTTCCGATTCTTTGAGTGAGATTTTCTTTTGGTGTGTGATAAACACTCATCGGAAAATGTTTTTTACTGAAGATATGCTAAAGTTTATAGATTGTTCTCAGTTGAAATAGTTAAAGCTAAAATAAAATAATATTTTTGTGCCTTTTATTCCTTTTTAAGAATTTATGAAAGCATCACGATTTTTATTAATAGGATTAGTCATTGCCGGATTAATTGCTGTTAAGCTGATATTTTTCCCGGGAGTCAAAACATCAAAATTTGGTGGCAAAGCAAATGCTGCTGTAGTTCCTGTTACCGGGTTTATTGTCCGTTCTCAACCTCTCGAAAACAATTTGAAGGCTAATGGAACTATTAATGCTTACGAGCAAACAGACTTACGTGCAGAGATTTCAGGACGCATTGTTGCAATATTTTTTAAAGATGATCAGCCGGTCAAAAAAGGCCAGTTACTGATACAGATCTATAATGATGATTTGAAAGCGAATCTTTCGAAAAGTACAGCGGTATTAAAACAAACTCAAGACCGGTTAAAGCGACAGGAAAAACTGTTGGAAATAGGAGGGGTTAGCACAGAGGAAGTAGAAGAGACACAAACTGAAGCTGCCACTCAGAAAGCAGAAATAGATTATTTGAATCTGCAGATAACCAAGACTGAAATTTATGCACCATATGATGGAATTGTAGGAATCAGAGATATCAGTATTGGGAATTATATAAATTCTTCAAGTGTAATTGCAACAGTTTATCAGGTTAACCCATTAAAAATTGATTTTACTGTTCCTGAAAAGTACCTTCCTTATATAAGTAAGGGAATGAAAATCAAATTTACGACAGATGTAACTAAGAAGGAATATGAAGGAGAAATATCAGCAATTAATCCAATGATTGATCCTTCAACAAGGATGGTACGCCTTCGTGCAATTACTGAAAACAGCGACCGTTCACTCACACCGGGTTCTTTTGCTCACATTCAGGTTGATTTTAAAATCACCGAGAATGCAATTCTAATACCTACTCAAGCTGTAATTCCGATTTTGAAAGGCAAAAAAGTTTTTATCAGTAAAAATGGTAAGGCAGAAGAAAAAATTATTGAAACAGGTGAACGAACACCGGATAAGGTAGAAGTTATCTCGGGATTGACTGTGGGAGATACCGTGCTGACAACGGGAATATTACAGGTTAGAAAAGGAAGTGATATAAAATTCAGTGAGGTAAAGTAGGTATATGGATCTGAGTGAATTAAGTGTAAAACGTCCCGTTCTTGCCATAGTTATGTCTTTGGTGATACTGCTATTCGGTATCATCAGTTATACTTTTCTTGGTGTCAGAGAGTATCCCTCTATTGATCCGCCAATAATCAATGTAAGAACTTCATATCCCGGTGCAAATGCAGATATTATAGAGTCGCAGATAACGGAACCGCTTGAAAAAGTAATTAACGGTATTCAGGGTATTCGATCAATTTCTTCAACAAGCAGCCAGGGAACAAGTAATATTACAGTTGAATTTAATTTAAATTCTGATCTCGAAGCAGCAGCCAATGACGTTAGAGATAAAGTTTCACAGGCTGTACGTACTTTGCCACGAGATATTGATGGGTTACCGGTTGTAACCAAATCTGATGCTAATGCTGACGCCATCATTTCACTCACAGTTCAAAGTAATACAAGAAATACACTCGATTTAAGTGATTATGCAGAGAATGTAATTGGTCAGCAGCTTATCACCATACCTGGAGTAAGTACCCTGCAAATATGGGGACAGCGTAAATACGCAATGCGTTTGAGGATTTATCCTGATAAGCTTGTAGCATATAAGCTCACTGTTCAGGATATTCAGAATGCACTGGATCGGGAGAATGTTGAATTGCCTGCAGGAAAAATTGCCGGTGACAATACTGAACTTGTTGTTCGAACTACGGGGCAGCTGCATAGCGAAGACGATTTTAATAATATGATTATCGTTAATAGTGGTGATCAACTAATTCGTTTTAAAGATGTTGGCCTTGCAGAATTAGGACCTGAGAATGAAGAAACAATTTTAAGGGAATCTGGTATTCCAATGGTGGGAATTGCTCTTGTTCCACAACCCGGAAGTAATTACATCGAAATTGCAGATGAATTTTATAAAAGATTGGACAAAATAAAAGTTGATCTTCCTTCAGATATAAAAATTGGAATTGCACTCGACAATACATCTTTTGTAAAGAAGTCAATTACTGAAGTGGAAGAAACACTTTTCATTGCAATTACACTTGTGGTTATCATAATCTATTTGTTTTTCCGTGATTGGCTTGTAGCCATACGCCCATTGATAGATATACCGGTGTCGTTGGTTGGAGCTATGTTTATAATGTACATAGCAGGATTTTCAATAAATGTACTCACACTTTTGGCCATAGTACTTGCAACAGGACTGGTAGTAGATGATGGAATTGTGGTTACTGAAAATATTTATAAAAAAATTGAAGCAGGACTTTCTCCTAACAGGGCAGCCATTGAAGGAACTAAAGAAATATTTTTTGCTGTTGTCAGCACATCAGTCACCTTAGCAGCAGTTTTTCTTCCTGTAGTTTTTATGGAAGGATTTGTAGGACGCCTTTTCAGAGAGTTTGGTGTAGTCATTGCTGGTGCCGTACTCATTTCTGCATTTGTTTCACTAACATTAACGCCAATGCTAAATGCGCGATTAGTGAGGAAGGATAAAAAGCATTCTAAGTTTTATGAAAAGACAGAACCTTTTTTTCAACGGATGAATAGTGCTTATGAGAATTCGCTAAAGTGGTTCATGGAAGCAAGATGGCGCGCATGGACAATTTTAGGTTCGGCCATTGTATTAATTTTTGTTTTAGGCAGAAGTTTGCAAAGTGAGCTTTCTCCATTGGAAGATAGAAACTGGCTGAGGCTTTTAATTACAGCACCGGAAGGAGCTTCTTACGAATATACAGACAATTTTATTGTGAAAATTTCTGATGTAATTGAAGATTCAATTCCGGAAAAAAAGGGATTGCTTACAGTAACTGCGCCAGGATTTACAGGTGCAGGAGCAGTAAATTCAGGCTTTGCACGAATTGTACTTTCTACACCAGACAAACGTGAGCGTTCACAACAAGAAATTGCAGATCAACTTTCGGGAATCACACGCAAAATGACTGATGCCAGAGTTTTCGTTCTGCAGGAACAATCATTGTCTGCAGGTGGATCACGAAGTGCATTACCTGTTCAATTTGTTCTTCAAAATCAGGAATTCGATAAGCTAAGAGAGGTTGTGCCTTCATTTTTAGATAGAGCAAACAAAAGCCCGGTATTTCAGGGGGTGGATGTCAATCTTAAATTCAATAAACCGGAACTGAATGTTTCCATTGACAGAGCTAAAGCAAATGCATTAGGAGTGTCGGTTGATGATATTGCACAAACACTACAATTGGCATTTAGTGGACAGCGATTCGGATATTTTATTATGCAAGGAAAACAATATCAGGTAATAGGACAGGTAGATCGCGAAAATCGTGATGTGCCCTACGATCTTTCTAAACTTTATGTCAAAACAAATAGTGGGAGCCTTGTTCAACTTGATAATTTAATAGACATAAAGGAAATCAGTAGTCCGCCACAGTTGTATCATTTCAATCGCTATCAGTCTGCAACCATATCTGCGGGACTTGCACCCGGCTATACCATAGGTGACGGAATTAATGAAATGAAACATATTGGCGACAGTTTGCTTGATGAAAGTTTTTCAACTGATTTAACCGGACCATCACGCGACTTTGCCGAGAGCAGCTCTAATGTTTGGTTTGCTTTTGTGCTTGCAATTATATTAATCTATTTAGTATTGGCAGCACAGTTCGAAAGTTTTGTTGATCCATTTATAATTATGATTACTGTTCCGCTTGCTATTTGTGGTGCTTTAATTTCACTATGGTATTTTAATCAGACATTAAATATATTCAGCCAAATTGGTATCATCATGCTCATTGGTCTTGTAACAAAAAATGGAATCCTGATAGTTGAATTTATCAATCAGCTCCGTGAAAAAGGAGTTGAACGTGGCGAGGCAATTATTCTTGGTTCTGTTTCTCGTTTTCGTCCAATTTTAATGACCAGCCTTGCAACTTCATTAGGCGCACTTCCCATTGCATTAGCTTTAGGAGCAGGAGCAAAGAGCCGTATGTCAATGGGAATAGTAATTGTTGGTGGTGTGCTTTTCGCTCTTATATTTACTTTGTATATTATTCCTGCAATGTATTCTGTTTTTTCACGAAAAAAAGAAAAGGAAAGTTATGACTAAGGCTCGGTTAACAGTATTGATTTGTTTTTTCTTTGTACAGGCACAATGTCAACAGGTTTTCACGTTGCAACAGGCTATTGAAAAAGCGATTAGTGATAATTTTTCAATCCGTATTGCCCGAAATCAAAGCACAATTCTCAACAACAATGCAACATTAGGTAATGCAGGCATGTTACCGCAGGTTAATTTGAATGGTAGCTATGTTAAGGCTAATAACAATGTGTTGCAAGAGTTGAGCAATGGCACATCTACTGAAAAACAAAATGCAGGCCAGGCTACAGTTGCCGGCAGTGCAGTATTGGAGTGGGTGCTTTTTGACGGACTTACTATGTTTTCTGAGTATAATAAGAATACCGCACTCTCAAAACAAGGAAAAGAGCAACTGAAGGCAATGATTGAAGATGTGATTGAGAATGTGAGTAAAACATATTTTACAGTTGTAAAAGAAAAATTGTTATTGTCAAGCATCAATGAAACCTTGAAATTTTATGCAGACAGACTTCAGATTGCAGATAGTAAATATAAAATTGGTTCAGCATCTAAGTTGGATTACTTACAGTCAAAGGTAGATTACAATGCAATGCTATCACAAAAGTTGAATAAAGAAACAGATGTTTATAATGCAATGGTTGCGTTAAATCGTTTGTTACAATTTTCTGCTGACACATTACTTAAAACTGAAGACACAATTACATTTGTGGCTATGCCGGCAATAAGTGATTTGATAAATGGCCTACAGGAAAACACAGCATTGCAAGCAAGCAAACTGAATATGGAGGTAAATCGTTTGCAACTTAATTCAATGAAAGGGTTACGATTGCCTGTAATTACAGGTCTTGCAGGATATTATTATAATGAAAGTCGCAACGATGCAGGATTGTTTTCTTTGAACAGAACCAATGGTCCGCAGTTTGGAATTTCTGCACGTTATAATTTGTTTAACGGTTTCAATAGTTCGAGACAAATTAGCAATACAAAATTGAATTACATCAATTCGCAAATTGAATATCAGCAAACACGAACAAACCAAATTGCTGATTTAAGTAGCACATGGAATGCATTTCAAAAAGCGCAGGAGATTCTTACATTAGAAACGGAAAATACTGCTGCCGCCCGTGAAAATGCAAGTGTATATCTTGCCAGCTATCGCCTTGGCAGTGCAAATCTTTTACAGTTGAATCAATCGCAGGAAAGCTTGTACAATGCTTTAGTGCGGTTGGTAAATGCACAGTATAATAACAAAACTACTGAAATACATTTGCTGCGTTTGGCAGGTAAATTAATAAAATAGGCTAAGGCTTAGTCAGGCTTTTTTGCAATTACCGTATAGAAGCTTGGGTTAAACGCTTCAAAAATTCCAATGCCACCTTTTATATTTGTAGGAAAGACTGCAGGCGAACCAAATGGACTACCACTGCTTCCGGCCTGTGATTCTGCCATACGCCAAAACTTGTAACTTTCTTGTGTTATGGTGCAAAACTTTACCATTATGGTATCACCGGCTTTAAAGAATCCTGCTTCTTCATTCTCATCTTCAAGTGCTGTACTGTTGGGTAAGTGTCCTCGGTTATAAGCAAAGTCAAAAGCTTTTCCGTTAATAAATTTATCTTCAAACACAGAGCCAGATGGTGCAATAAACATTTTATCTTTATTTAAACGTTTAGCAAACCATCGGTAACAATTACCTAAAGTGTCAGGATCTTTTAAATGAGCCCAAACATAACCTAATGAGTCTTTTCCTTCCTGAATTTTAAACCAAACACTATCTAATGGAACAGCAGGTAGCATTTTAGTTTCAGAAGTGAGTACATCATTATCGGGTGTAATGATTCGTAATGTGTAGTTTTTACCTGTTTGCCCAATAATTTTTGGTGAAAAATAAAAGTAGCCGATTGACGGATCAACCTGTAAAAGTGTATCTGTAATATCACCATCAGAAATAATAACTATAGCATTTTTAACCATGTATTGTTGCAATGCTGCAGAGTCAACAGGCGAAAAATAATCAGCAGTTTTAGAAAGCATGACATAGGCAGGTAATCCATTTTCGATATATCCCTCTACAACATATTGTTGTTTTTGTTTGGGGAGATTTACGGTAATATCTTTTTCGCAAGAGCTGAATAATATTGTTGCCGCTAAAATTAATGCAAATGATTTTAGATGATTTGTTTTCATGTACATCAGAATTTAAAATTATAAGTTACGGAAGGAATAATTGGAAACAACGAAACTTGTTTTGCCTGAATTTGAAATTCACCTGTTTCTTTATCTACTTCATTGTTGAAATATATAAAATATGGATTCATTCTGCTGTAAACATTATAAATGCTAAAATTCCAACTTGATTCAAAACGTTTAGTCTTTTTCTTGATATATGTTGCAGATAAATCCAGACGATGGTAAGCTGCCATTCTGTACGAATTTCTGTCGCCATAGACATCATAAATTTGTCCGCTTGACATGTTAGGTAATCCGCTCGAAACAACACCTTGTAAATCCAATGGTCCAAACATGAAGTATCTTGAAACAGGCAGGGTAGTGGCATTACCTGTTGCATAAACCCATGTTAAACCAAATGTCCAACGTTTGCTTGCATTATAAGACACTACTACAGAAATATCGTGGCGTCTGTCATACTTTGCAGGAAATGTTTTTCCATTCATTATGTCCGGAAATTTTCTATCGGTGTAGCTAAGTGTGTAACCTACCCATCCATTTAATTTTCCTTTTGCTTTTTTGATAAAAAATTCAGCACCATAGCTCCAGCCTTTACCAAAAACAAAATTGTTATCGGTATTATTTTTTACATCATCATCAGCCTGCGCCCCTTCACGATATTCAATTTGATTACGCATGGTTTTATAGTAAACTTCTACTGATGTTTCAAACATATTCTGATGGAAGTTTCTGAAATACCCGGCTGCATACAATCTCCCGTCTTGTGGTTTTACCCTATCGCTGCTTGGAACCCAAACATCCGTAGGCAGCGTTACCGAAGTAAACGATGCTAAATGAACATATTGATAGTTTTGCGTGAAGGATGCTTTTATGGATGAGTTTTTGTCCAAAGAATATTTAGCAGATATACGTGGTTCAAGTCCGTGGTAGAATCCAACGGTTTCATTGGTTTTATAAAAAATAGTATCAATAGTTTCATTATCTTCATTTTTAACATAGCGTGTAAAAGGTCCTGTAAAGTCGAATAATGAATAACGCAGGCCGGCACTTACAGACAATTTATCACTAATAGTCCAATCATCATTAATGTAGGCTGCGGCTTCATGAGCATATAGACGATTTACTCCGCCAAGATCAAAGTCTGTTGAATCCTGACTGGCCTCTGCACTCGTTGGTGTAAAACGATGGTAGGTATAATTTACGCCAAACTTAATATTGTGTGTGATAATCGGAAACCAGTTAAAATCAACTTTTGCATTATAATCTCTGATGCCTGAAAAAATATTGAAACTAAAACTTTCCTGTTTGGCGTTAAAAGCAAATTTGTAATCAGAAAAAATAATTGAAGTATTCACAAATAATTTATCACTGAATAAATGGTTCCAGCGTAAAACTGCAGTTGCATTACCCCAGGGGATTCTGAACTTAAATCCTGTGTCGGCACTCTTAAAGTTGAAAACATCTCTTCCAAAATATCCACTTAAAAAAAGTCTGTCTTTATCAGAAAGCTGATAATTTATTTTGGCATTCAAATCATAAAAGTAATAGGTGTTATTAGCAGCGTTTGAGCCTTTTTTTACAAACGGTGGACGTTGAAACAAGTCAATGAATGTTCGTCTTCCGGATACAATGAATGATGATTTTTCTTTTTGGATTGGCCCTTGCAATGTAAGTCTGGATGCAATTGGTCCTAATCCACCTTCAACTTTAAATTCTTTGTTATTTCCTTCTTTAAGAGAAATGTCAAGTACAGATGCAAGTCGCCCACCGTAATTTGCAGGCATTCCACCTTTAATCAACGAAACGTTATTGATTGCATCAGAATTGAACACTGAAAAAAAACCGAATAAATGGGATGCATTATAAACCAATGCTTCATCCAATAAAATCAAATTCTGATCGGGGCCACCACCACGAACGTAAAATCCTGTGTTTCCTTCCCCTGCAGACTGCACTCCCGGCAAAAGTTGTATGGTTTTTAAAATATCAACTTCACCCATAAATGCAGGTAGGGTTTTAATCTGTTCAACATCAAGTTGAACGGTGCCCATTTGTGTGCTGTTTACATTCTGATCTTCTTTTTTTGCAGTAATAACAACCTCTTGTGCTTCTATATATTTATTACGCAGATTAATATTTAATCTAACATCTTTTGCAGGTTTCATTTTTTGAAGGAAGTCACTAAATCCAACAAATGAACTCATCAGTGTAATACTGTCAGCTCCATCGACTGTAATAGAATAATAACCGTAGGTGTTGGTCTGAACACCCTTCATAGTTTCACGGAGATATACATTAGCGCCAATTAATGCTTCACCGGTGGATGCATCTTTAACGTAGCCACTAATTGTAAATCGGGTTGATTTATCCTGAGCGTTTAATATTTGAATCTGTAGAAATAAAAGTAAAAAGAGCGTGTATTTTCTGAACATAAATTTTTTGTACGGGGCTGCAAACTTATCATTTCATTACGAAATTTTGATTCAATTTTTGAAAATGTTAACATATCTTTTATTAGTTTTAAATATTAGGGATAAAAAACATATTGCCGTAAACTTGTTGATAATTGTGTTGTTCCTCATAATCATAACAGAAAATATTGCTTAAAATTGTTGACTAATAAAAAAGTAATGAAACAGAAACCAATTTACTGCTTGTTTTTTTTAATCTTCATTCTTCAAGGAGCATTCGCTCAAGATTTGAGTAAGATGAATTTTTCACTGGCAAAGAAGTTGGCCGGGCCTAATTCATTCACACGTCCTTTATCGTTGTTTGCCCAAGGCGATGTTGGAATTATTCAGAACTATGTTCTACAGAATAGTGGCAAAGTAAAGTTTGTTGCAGGAAACATTGTTTCAATGATTTTGCCATTAGGTGCAGTTAATGGGTTGATAGCATTACATGGTGTTGAGGCTGTTGAAGACAATGGAATGCAACTTGTTGCGCTGGATGATTCTATGCGTGTGCGTAACAACATAAATCCTATCCAGAATGGTATGGCTCCTTTGCCACAGGGTTATGATGGCAATGGCGTAGTTATGGGTTTTATTGATTCAGGAATTGATTTTACGCATCCAGATTTTAAACATACTAACGGCAGTACACGTGTGTTATATATATGGGACCATAATTTAACGGTGGGAAATGCACCAATGCCCTATAATTACGGAACTGAATTTACAGCAGCTGATATTGATGCAGGAAATGCTTCAACTCATGTAGATAACAGTAACGGACATGGCACACATGTCACCGGTATGGGTGCCGGTAATGGACTTGCATTGAACGACCATAAAGGTGTGGCACCTGCTGCTGATATTATTTCTGTATGTGTAAACTGGAATCTTTCAGACAATGATTGGTTAACCACAGTTGCTGATGCTGTAAATTATATTTATTCAAAAGCTTTTGCACTTAATAAGCCATGTGTAATTAATATCAGTGCCGGAACTTATTATGGCTCTCATGACGGAAAGGACTTGCAGGCTCAGGCAATCTCCAATCTCATTTCTCAACGTAACGGCAGGTCGTTGGTATGTGCTGCAGGTAATGCAGGAAACATCCCCATTCATGTACAGCACTCACATGCTGTTTCTAGTGATACATCGTTTACATGGTTTAGCTATAACCCGGCCTATGGCAATTCTATTTATTTAGAAATGTGGGCTGATGTAGCAAACTTTGCGCAGATGAAATTTGCAATTGGTGCAGATAATGTAACCTCTGGTTATGAACTTCAGACAATGGGGAACTATTATACGGTTTCTCAAAACTTGGGAACAATTAGGACTGATACGTTATGGGGTGTTTCAGGAAGCCGTATTGCGCTTGTACAGCGTTTTGCTTCACTTGCCAACGGACGTTACAGTATGATTTTTAATATTATTCCGGACAGTACTCAATATCGCTTCAGACTTTCTTCAACACAAACCGGAAAGTTTGATTTATGGAGTTTTCAGATGACACCATCTTCAGCACTGCCAACACCACAACAGTTTCCTGAAATAGTAAATTATATTGCACCCGATTATGACCAGACTATCGTAAGTAGTTTTTCATGTAGCGACAAAGTAATAACTGTTGGAGAACATAAGAACAGGATGACTTATATGGACTGCACCAACAATCTTTTTGTTTCAACAACCAACTATACTCCCGGAACATTGGCCCCTCAAAGTAGTCATGGTCCTACACGTGATGCACGTCTCAAACCTGAAATTTGTGCCAGCGGTGGAATGTCTATTGCTGCAGGTGCTTATAATGTGTTACCCAATCTTCCTGTCACCAGTAAGGCATTAGGCTGTATGCATATTAGAGATGGAGGTACTTCTACAGCATCACCTGTTGTTGCCGGCATTGCTGCGTTAATTCTTCAACGCTATCCAAATGCATCATGGCAGGAAATTAAAAATTGCATTACACAAAATGCAATGGTTGATTCATTAGTTATAGGTACAATACCAAACAATAGTTGGGGATATGGCCGTGCTGATGGATTTGCAGCCATGCTTGGTTGTAGTTTTCTTACAATCAATGAACACAACTCACAAATAGGCACTATTTATCCAATTCCTTTTAATCATTCTTTTCAGATAAATGCAATGAAACAACTATCAACAATAAAAATATTTAATCCATTAGGGCAGGTAGTTTATCAGACATCATTCAATAGTGATGCATCACAAAAAATAACAATCACACCATCATTACCCACAAAAGGTGTTTATTTTGCTCAATTGATTTCTACTGATGGATATAAGCAAACCATAAAATTGATTTATCAGTAATTGATATTTGTGAATTCTATTCTTCTTTAATCAGTCGGAATGATTGTTTGTATGAACTTGTGAAATGAATTAATAAGTATTTTTGTATTATAAAAACTCTATAAAATGAAAATAATACTTACATTATTTTTGGCAGCAACAGTTTCTATTTGCAATGCACAAAACGTAATTCTTTCCGGAAAAATAACAAATCCGAAATCAGATTCAATTATGATATCTGGCGATAACTTAAAGAAGAGTATAATTATTTATTTAAATAAAGATGGGTCATTTTCCGACACGATGAAGTTGAAGAGAGATTATTATAAAATTACGCATGGCGATGAGTTTACTGACGCTTTCCTAAAACCGGATGATAAACTTTATTTTACACTTGACACCAAAATGTTTGATGAATCGGTAAAATACAAGGGTGTTGGAGAAAATGAAAACAACTACTTAGCTCAAAAAATACTTTTAGAAGAGAAGTTAGAGATATTAGATAATATGACTGTGATTTGTCGTTATGATGAAACAGAGTTTTTAAAAACCGTTGATTCCGCTGCTATCCTTAAAACTGAATTGCTAAAAGGATTTGTTTTAGACAAAGAATTTGCTGCTGCCGAAAAAAAAGACATTGAGTTTGCCCGGTTGGATAACATAGCAAGTTATGAAATGTATCATAGATATATAACTCATGATAATGAATTTAAAGTATCTGAAAGTTATCCTGATGTTTTTAAAAATTTAAATTTTAATGATGAGTCATCAGTACAGAATGAGCGTTATTTGAAATTATTGTCAGATTATTTTACCAAACAAGCATTTAAACAGATTCGAGAAGATTCTACTCAGAATTTTTTAATGGAATTTTCAAATGCCGTTTTGGAAAGGGTGCAGAGTGCTTTGGTTAGAAATAGTTTAGTAAGTTTGGTTGCCGAAGATGGTCTCAAGCGTGGAGATGATTTGAAAGTTTCTTATGCTGCTTTAAAGAAATTGGTTTCTGACAAAGATGTGCAAGTAAGCTTAGATGAAAAGTATGCGTTATTGAGTAAATTACAGAAAGGTAATACTTCACCTGATTTTTCTCTTCAGGATATTAAAGGAAAGACTTTTTCGTTGAGCGACTTCAAAGGTAAGGTTGTCTATATTGATGTTTGGGCAACATGGTGTGGTCCATGTAAGGCCGAAATGCCCTTCATGAAAAAAATTCAAGAAGACTTAAAAGGAAAGAATATTGCTTTTATTGGAATTTGTACTTGGGATAAGCAAGAAAGCTGGAAGAAATACTTAGAAGAAAACAAATTGCAAGGAACACAACTTTTTGCACCTGATAAGGAAATACCATTTCTAAAAGAATATGATATAAAAGGTATTCCACATTTTATACTACTTGATAAAGAAGGCAAAATAATTGAGGCTGATGCAGCACGCCCATCTGATCCACAGTTAAAAAAGCTAATTGAGTCATTGCTGTAATGCTTGTAATTTTCAATCACTTCAAGTACAACTCTTTTTACTTTCAAAACATTCCATCGTACAAATATTATAACTTTCCTACCTAACAATAACATCATAATCATACCCTGCTCTTATCAATGCTCTTTTTGCAGCATCAAATGCAAACGGTGTTGGATTGGGAGGATGCAGTGGAACTTCAGGTGTGTTTGCAAGTTGTTTCAATAAATTCTGCGTCTGGGCATGTGTTAGCGACTCACATATATCATAAAGCCCTCCTTGTTTCTCCTCTTCAAAGTCATGTTTTTCGAGAATATGTTTTATTACTTTAATTAAATCATTTGTAGGTGGCGGAACCATTAATGCTGTCAATGCACCATGTTCCAGTCGGAATTGCGGTAATATCTCTTGCATTTTGATCATGTCAATAGCTTTTGCTGCCGGAAACAAAATGTTTTCTTCCATTTTAATATGTCGTAATAAACCTGAGCGAAAAGGCATATAATAGTTCATGTCTATTTCATGGATTGTAATAATTGCTTGGTCTAATAGTTTTTCCAGACGATGATGATCGGCCGTGAAAAACTGATGTAATGGTTTGTTCATCTGATTTCAAATGAGAATTCTAAAATTACAAATTTCGGAAGAATATTTTAACTTTTATGTCAGAAACATTTTATGCAACTATTCTTATGTTTGCAACATAAAGGAGTATGAGTACAATAACTGAAAAAGAAGCTGCAGAAAAGATTAATCAGTTGACTGTTGATCTTAACCACCACAATTATTTGTACTACGTAAAGGCTCAGCCCGTCATCAGCGATTATGAGTTTGATGTGATGTTGCAACAGTTGATAGCACTGGAAAAGCAATTTCCTAAGTTGTTGACTCCGGAATCACCTTCACAGCGAGTTGGTGGATCTATCTCTAAAGAGTTTGAAACAGTCACTCATAATTATCCAATGATGTCGCTGGGTAACACCTATTCAGAAGAGGAATTACGTGATTTTGATGAAAGAATCAGAAAAATAGTTGGCGACAATTTTGAATATGTGTGCGAGTTGAAATTTGATGGTGTAGCCATTGGACTGACCTATCAGAAGGGTAAACTACTTAGGGCTGTGACACGTGGTGATGGTGTTCGTGGCGATGATGTTACCGCCAATGTCCGAACCATCCGCTCAATTCCACTAAGTCTCATGGGTAACAATTTTCCTGAAACTTTTGAAATCAGAGGTGAAATCATTCTCGATAAAAAGACTTTTGAAAGAATTAATAATGAACGTGCAGATATTGGCGAAACACCTTTTGCAAACCCAAGAAATTCTGCTGCCGGTACACTTAAACTACAAGACAGCAGCGAAGTTGCCAGACGTAAACTCGATTGTTTTCTCTATGCTCTTTATGGCGATTTTGATTTTTCCACACATTATGATGGACTTAAAATGGCTGCACAATGGGGATTTAAAATCTCTGAGCATTATAGGCTTTGCAATTCGATAAACGAGGTATTGATATTTATTGAAGCATGGAAACTAAAAAGAGAATCATTGCCTTTTGATATTGATGGTATCGTTATTAAAGTAAATAACTTCCGTCAGCAAGAAGAGTTAGGCTTTACTGCCAAGTCGCCCAAATGGGCTATTGCCTACAAATACAAAGCGGAATCTGCTACAACTATTCTTACAAATGTTGTCTATCAGGTTGGGCGTACAGGAGCCATTACACCGGTGGCTAATTTAAAGCCTGTTTTATTGGCGGGGACAACTGTAAAACGTGCCTCACTACACAATGCCGATCAGATTCTGAAACTCGACTTACATCTGCAGGATACCGTTTTTGTTGAGAAAGGAGGAGAGATTATACCTAAAATTACCGGAATAGATATTTCAATGCGACAAAACGGGGCACTGCCGGTCAATTACATAACACATTGTCCTGAATGTGGTACAGAGCTTATCCGTCAGGATGGGGAGGCTAACCATTACTGTCCAAACGAAAACGGTTGTCCACCGCAGATAAAAGGACGATTGGTGCACTTCACTTCACGCAAGGCAATGAATATTGATGGACTTGGTGTTGAAACAATTGACCAGTTGGTAGAAGCCAACTTATTAAAAAATGTTGCCGATATATATCAACTTAAATCCGAGCAGTTGCTGCAACTTGAAAGAATGGGAGAGAAAACAGTAAGTAATTTGTTGGAGGCAATTGAAAAATCCAAGAAAGTTCCTTTTGAACGGTTACTCTTTGCCTTAGGAATTCGATTTGTTGGTGATACAACAGCAAAAAAGTTAGCACGTCATTTTGGTTCATATTTTAAAATCAGTCAGGCCACATTGGAAGAATTAGTGCAGACACCGGAAGTTGGCGATAAAATTGCATCAAGTATTTTTGACTTTGTTCATCACGAGGCTAACATTAAAATGGTAGAGCAACTGCAGCAGGCAGGACTGTTGTTTGAACTTGATGCGGCTGCTATGCAGGAGGCAGGCACAAAATTAAAAGGATTGAGTTTTGTGATTACAGGAGTATTTCAGAAATTTGAACGCGATAAACTAAAAGAAACAATTGAGATTAATGGAGGAAAGGTTTCCGGCTCGCTCAGTGCAAAGACAAGTTACCTGCTTGCAGGTAGCGACTGTGGACCAGCCAAACTGGAGAAAGCAGAGAAACTTAAAATTAACATCATCTCAGAAGACGATTTCTTAAATATGCTTCAATGAAAATAGGTAAGGCAATAAAACAAAAAGCTGCAAGCTATTTATTTTACAGAGAATTGCAACGTCAGCATCATCAGCCGCGGACTACTAGTTTTGGCAACGCCCGCACCATAGGTATTTTGTATGACGCCACCGTTGAGCGAAATTATGAAATTGTAAAGGCCTATGTCAAACATCTTCGTGACGATTTCAAGAAAGATGTTCTTGCACTTGGATATTACGATGGTAATGAACTTCCGCCAATGCGTTTTTCAAAACTTGGTCTAGATTTTTTCACTAAGAAAAATCTTAACTGGCATTTCAAGCCTTCGCATCCAATGATATCCAAATTTGTCAATCTGGATTTTGATTATTTGATATGCCTTAATGTAGATCGTTGTATGCCGTTAAGATATATCAGTGCTGCAACTAAGGCAGGGTTTAAAATCGGGCGCTATGAAAAAGGATATGCAGGGCTTTATGATTTTATGATAAGTGTTAATGGCCAGGTAACCTTACCACAGTTTATAGACCATGTAAATAATTACCTCAAACATATTGGGCACGATAAATGAATAAATTCACAGGTACTGGTGTTGCATTGGTAACACCTTTCTTAAAAAACGGTAAAACAGATTTTGATTCACTTGGCAGGATAGTCAATCACGTGATTAAAGGTGGTGTTGAATATTTAGTAATAATGGGAACTACCGGTGAATCGGTAACGTTAACGAAAGAAGAGAAAAAGGATATTTTAAAGTTTATTGGCGAAGTCGGTAATAAAAGAACTCCTGTTGTTTATGGAGTAGGTGGAAACAACACTCTTGAAGCAGCACGTGAATTAGAACACATTGATGCAAGTATGGCAGATGCCATACTTTCGGTTTCTCCATATTACAATAAGCCAAGTCAGGCAGGCATCGTGCAGCATTACAAAACACTTTCATCAGCAACTAAGTTGCCTATAATCCTTTATAATGTACCTGGCAGAACAGGCAGTAATCTCTTACCACAAACAACTCTGGAAATTGCCGCCAAATACAAAAATATCATTGGTATAAAAGAAGCTTCGGGTAACATGGAGCAAATTATGTATCTGATTCAAAATAGAAACAAAGGCTTTTTAGTTATTTCCGGTGACGATGCCATAACAATGCCTTTAATTGCTGCCGGTGCAGATGGTGTAATATCTGTAATTGCCAATGCCTACCCAAAGCAGTTCAGCACGATGGTTCGGCTTGCACTGCAAGGAAAGATTGTGGAGTCACGTAAGCTTCATTATCAACTTCTTGACTTAATACCTTTATTATTTGCAGAAGGTAGCCCATCAGGTATTAAATATGTATTATCACAAATGGGGATTTGTCAGAATTATTTCAGACTGCCTGTTGCCCCAGTCAGTAAAAAATTGGAACAAAAAATTAATACATTAATTAAAGGCATCTGATTTAAATAATGCGCTACTTGTTTTATATGGGTCATCCGGCCCATTTTCATTTGTTTAAAAATACTATTATTGCATTGAAGCAGTCAGGCCACGAAGTGCAAATCCTCATTAAGAAAAAAGATATTCTTGAAGATTTGCTCAGACATGCGGGCATGCAATACATCAATATCAATCCTGAAGGCAGGCGGGATGATAAACTCTCCATTGCTTTAAAATTACTTAAACGCGATTTTCAGTTTTATAAAATATGTTTACGTTTTAAACCACATATAATGATGGGTACATCTGCTGAAATTGCACATGTTGGGAAATTACTCGGCATCAGAAGTATTGTTGTTAACGAAGATGATGCAGAGGTTGTTCCATGGTTTGCTAAATTGGCTTACCCATGGGCGACAAATATTCTTGCACCACATTGTTGCAGTGTGGGTAAATGGGAGCATAAAAAAATTGGTTATAAAGGTTATCATGAATTGGCCTATCTGCATCCGGCACATTTTTCTCCCCAAAGAGAAAATATAAAAAATTTGGGTAATGCACCTTTTTTTATTCTTCGTTTTGCAAAACTCACAGCACATCATGACGAAGGTCGAAAGGGGATAAATACTTTAATTGCTGAGAAATTAATAAACATACTTTCTAAATATGGCCGTGTTTATATAACCTCAGAACGTGAACTGGAACCACAGTTTGAGCAATATCGCATTGCTATAAATCCTCTGCATATTCATGATGCACTTTACTTTGCACAGATGTATATTGGCGATAGCCAGACTATGGCCGCAGAAGCGGCAGTTTTAGGAACACCTGCTATTAGATTTAATGACTTTGTTGGACAGATTAGCTATCTTGAAGAACTTGAAAAAGAGTTTGCATTGACGTTTGGTTTTAAAACAAACAATGCAGACGCCATGTTGACCCACATAGAATCTTTATTAAATCAACAGGACTTAAAACAGCAATGGCAGGATAAACGAAGTAAAATGCTTAGCCAATGTATTGATTTAAACCAATTTATGATTAAACTGTTAGCGAATTAATAAGTAAACAGTTATAAAGTAATGTTAAGATGGTGTTTGAAATGTTTTAAAGAAAACACTTGCGTAATCTGAAATTCGTGTTTATCTTAGCAAACCAAAATCGAATTATTTAACATTTTTCAACTTTTTTAAGTATTGATTTTTAAAACCGATAGCACTGAGGCAAAACTTTTGCAATTAGAAGAGTTTGCTGAAATGGATGCAGTATTGGCAACAAAAGCCAAAAACGATGTCCACAATGAAAGGTTTGTCATTAATCTTATTGAGAAATATGTTGACACAGCGCGAAGTGATTGTTTCACATTTGCTGTAAACAATCATGATGATGCAAGTCAGTTAGCTGATGATTTTTACCATGCAATTATCCACTTTAAAAGAGTCAATAATTTTCATTTTATCAATAAACAGTTCGAAGCAATAAATGCCAAGCTGCCAGTGGGGGGTATTTTTATCAGTAAGGTCGAAACCAACGACTTGCGTAAGCAACGACTGATGGAGAAATATCCACCATATTTGAATAAACTGTACTATTTCTTTGATTTTATTTTTAAACGAGTATTTCCAAAACTTCCTGTAACACAACAGATTTATTATGCAGTTACAAAGGGACATAATCGTGTGTTGTCTAAGACAGAAATGTTGGGAAGACTCTATTCATGTGGATTTAGAGTTTTAGAAGAGCGCTATATAGGCAACCGGCTTTATATTGTTTCAGAAAAATTTCGTGAGCCTGCTTATGATGAAGACCCAAGTTATGGAATAATATATCCGATGAAACGTGTTGGTAAAGGAGGAAAAATTATCAGCGTTTACAAATTCAGGACAATGCATGCATATGCTGAATATCTACAGGAGTATATTTATGAAAAAAACAACCTCGAGGAAGGAGGTAAGTTTAAAGACGATTTCAGAGTGAGCCGTGTTGGTCGGATGCTTCGTAAATATTGGATTGATGAGTTGCCAATGATATTGAATGTGTTCAAAGGCGATTTAAAAATTGTAGGTGTGCGCCCGTTGAGCAGACATTATTTGAGTCTTTATTCAAAAGAGTTGCAGGAGATGCGCAAAAAATTTAAACCCGGACTTATTCCTCCATACTATGTTGACCTTCCTAAAACGATGGAAGAAATTATGGATTCGGAAATGCGCTATTTAAAAGCCTATCAGAAAAACCCATTCCTTACTGATATTCGCTATTTTTTGATGGTGTTTTATACCATCCTTTTCAAGCGAGCCAGAAGTAAATAGTTACCCGATATTCCTTTAGTTATTTTTTTCATCTTTGCGCAATCATAGCTTTAATTTTTATGAAGGTAAGTCGTTTGATTTTTATTTTGATTCTGATATTCGCAGTCCGGTTGGATTCTTCTGCACAGTATGTGCCGCAGTCAGTATTCAATAAACCGCTTTATGATTTCCTAGACGACTTGGCAAATCTGCATATCATCACGCTTAATGATGCAATAAAACCTTATTCGAGGAAACAAATTGCCGAGGCCTTGCAAACAGCCGAAGCTCAAAAAGAAAAACTAAATGCCACACAGCAAAAGCAACTTGCATTTTATTTGAAGGACTTTAATAAGGAATTGTTTACGGGAAAAGGATTTAGAAAGCGTTTGGATTTGTTTTATTTTAAAGATTCAACTTTTAATATTACAGTTAATCCTGTTGGTGGATTCAGTTATTTTAAAAATGAAAATGACAATATGTATCGTCAGTATGCCGGTGGCGAATTCTGGGCTACTCTAGGAAAAGGCCTTAGTATTTTTGGAAGCTACCGTGACTATACCGATAGCAGAGCTGTTGCCGATAGTAAATTTCTGAATGACCTTCCAGGATATAATTATAAATACAAAGGTGCTGTTGGCTCGCCAAAACGAGGTGGCAGTTTTGATGATACTCGTGGAGGCATTGCCTATGCATGGAAATGGGGGCATGTTGGGGTAGTAAAAGATAATTTTGAATGGGGTAGCAATAATCATGGAGCAAATATTATTTCAACAAAAGCGCCATCATTTGCACGATTAGAACTTAAACTAAATCCAAAGAAATGGTTTGAGTTTAACTATTTTCATGGGTGGCTATATTCTGAAATTAAGGATGATTCTGCAGCCTATTTTTCGAGTAATCCACCTAATCACAGAGAGGTTTATTTTTCGAAATATTTTGCAGCTAACATGTTTACCGTAAAACCTTTTAAACAATTCAATTTCAGTTTTGGGAACTCTATTGTATATAGTGATCAGCTTGAAGTTGCTATGTTTATTCCGTTTATGTTTTTTAAATCACTTGATCATAGTAAGACAGGGCAGGGTAGTAACTATTCAGGTCAAAACTCACAACTGTTTTTTAACATCAGTTCACACAATATTAAATATACTCACCTTTATGTCTCACTATTTGTTGATGAAATTGCGTTTGGACGAATGATGGATAAGGATGAACATTCAAATTTTTACAGCCTAAAAGCAGGCACTGCTGTGATGTTACCGTTTTATACATCAGCTACTATTATTGCCGAATATACAAGAACAAATCCAGTTACGTACAGACACTTTGTTAATACTACAACCTATGAATCAAATAGATTTAATATGGGACATTATCTCCGTGATAATGCCCAGGAAATATATCTTGGTGCACGTTGTATGCCAATATCAGGTTTGTACATTTCAGCAGGATACACATCCGCAGCCGTTGGTCCTGTTTATCCCTATACAGGAAAAGACAAATCAGGACTGGGATTGCCATTTTTAAAAACAAAGGAGTATGAATTTACATCACTTGATTTGAATGTAAAATACGAACTGCTTAACGATATTTTTTTATCTGCAGGGGTTAAAATCAATAATAATAAAGGTGCTATGGCAAACGTTTATACTGCACCATTTTATTATGGTAAGAATGGTAAAACAACAACACTTTTCGGTGGATTTAATATAGGATTTTAAAATGAACTTTGATAATTTAACCACAGCACTCATCATCATTGCACCAACATTTATTGTTGCAGGGGGTATGTATATGCTCATTAAAAATATGTTAGAGCGCGATTACAGACTTAAGCTTCTTGAAGCAAGACGGCTGATACAAAAAGACATGTTGCCATTAAAACTTCAGGCTGTAGAGAGGATGGTTGTTTTTCTGGAGCGAATTCAACCTGAAAATATATTATTCAGAATTTTGCAACCCGGAATGAATGTTCGCGATCTTCAGGTTGATTTGCTTGCTGCCATTCGTCAAGAGTATGAACATAATGTTAGTCAGCAGGTGTATGTTTCTATACAAAGTTGGTCTTTAATTACAAAAGCAAAAGATGACATTATTGCAACTGTAAATCTTGCAGCAGACTCAATGGATAAAACAGAAAAGGCAATTTTGTTAAGTCAAATTATTTTACAGCGTTCATCAGCAGGTAATAATTTTGCCGGAGCAGCAATTCTATCGCTCAAGAGTGAGGTGGATAGTTTATTATAAAGCTCTTTTTAATACCTTAGCCCGTCATAGGGTATGTCTTTTTCAACACGAATCATATTTAAAACAGCAGTTACGCTGCAACTTCAAAAGTTGCTGAAGTTAATTACTGCTTCACCCAATGGTGTGACAATACTTTGTTTCCATAGGATTTCATCTCAATATGATTACTTCTGGCAGCCTATTTATCCGGAAACCTTCCGTTTAATGCTGGAATCTTTGGTAAAAGAATATCAAATTATTCCTATTAGTCAGATTGAAAATTTAGCTGGTAAAAGCACCAAGCCTCCATTGGTTTTAAGTTTTGATGATGGCTATAAAGATTTTATTGACGAGGCAATGCCTTTATTACAGTATTATGAAGTGCCAAGCAATCATAATATTGTGATAGATTGTGCTGATGGTAAAAGCTATATCTGGACACAAAAGCTGAATCATTTATTTAACTTGTTGCGCAATAGCAGTCGTTTTTCAATAAATGTTGCATTAGATAAAAGCTTTGTACTTGACATAACTCAACCATGCAAAAATTGGTTCGTGCATTATTACAAAACTTTATTTTATCTGTTTAAACTCGAGGCAAGAGAGCGAGATGAATGCATAACAACTTTAGAAAGATATCTGAACATCAGCCCAAACGATTATCCTATTAGCATGATGAATTGGGACGACATTAAGTTTTTAGCTAAGAACAATGTTGAAATAGGGTCACACACAACATCACATGTCAGTCTTTCTTCTGTAAAGAATGAAGCAGATTTTGCACATGAATTAGATTACTCCAAAAAAAGAATAGAAGAAACACTTAAATGCGAATGTCCGGTAATAGCTTTGCCTAATGGCCTATCAAATGAAATTGTTAATCAAAGAGCATCTGATGCCGGCTACAAGGCAGTTCTTTGTCTTGCAGGCTCAGGCAGTAGTGCAGGAAAATCTACAGATAAAATAAAATTTTATAATAGATTAAATATGATTCAGGAGCCGGTTAACTATATGAATGTAAGAATCAAACTTTATGAAAAAGGTTTTACTAAATGAGTGATTTAGTTTTACGTCAATTACAAGTTGATGAGCTAAATTTGTTGCCTCAGCTAATGCAAGACTGCTTTGGCATGCAGGTTGACGAAGATTATTTTAAATGGAAATACTTAAATAATCCTGCCGGAAATTTTATTGGTTTTGGTGCATTTCATGGAAATAGATTAGTAGGCTTTAAAGGAGTGTTCCCCGGTTTGTATAATGCGAATGGGATTCAGACAACTATTTATCAATCCGGAGATGCCATGACTCATCCTGATTTTCGAAGACAAGGATTGTTTGAGAAGTTAGCAACTTGCTGTTTTAATAAAATAAAAGAAAAAAATCCTCTTATTGTGATTGGCTTTGGCGGCACAAAATCTACTCCCGGATTGATTAAAATAGGGTGGAAGCACCTTGCTGATGTGAGGTATTTCTTTAAACATAAATTGCAGCTTAAATGGAGAAATTTGTTTTCAAAAAGATTAAAGGATTATCATATCTCTGAAACTTCTGATTTAAATGATATTGTTGCATTATACAATAAATATAGAGCAAAAAGAGATATTACTCCAATTTATAGCCATTCATTTTTAACCTGGCGGTTGGCCAATCCGCGCTTTGTGTACCGTTGTGTGCTTTGTAAAAAGTCTAACGAAAATGTAGGCTTTTTAATTTACTATCAGGATGGCGACAAACTTTTTATACTTGATTATTGTGGTCAAACAGAGAATACATTAAAGGCATTATTCAGATATGCCGGCAAAGTTTGTTTAGAGAAAAATTTAATAGGTCTCATCACAATTGCAATACCGGAATCATCTGAGGGTCAGCAATTGAAACGGTGTGGATTTTTGCAAAATCCGTTAAATACCGGACCAATGAGTGCTAAAATTCCCTTTATAGTTCTGACAGAACCTAAATTAAAGGATCGGTTTCTTCATCAAAATCAATGGCTTGTAATACCCATTTGCCATGATGCGTTATAAAAACTATGGCTATAAATACTCACTTAGGACTAGATTTTACTAATTTGTTAAAAATGGCATTTTTTAGACATTGGACTTCTAAAAAGTAAGTACTTTTATCCAATAATTTTAAAATCAAATATTTATAATAATGAAAAAAATCTCTACCATTTTAACAATGGCGTGTTTAGTAGTGGGTTTAGCAAATGCTCAATCACAGCGCTATGTAGTTGTTGAAGAGTTTACCGGTGAAACGTGTGGCCCATGTGCAGCAAATAATCCGGGTTTCAACGCCAAGTTGAATGCAAACTCTTATACTTTACCAATAAAGTATCAGAATAATATTCCTTCAAGCGGGCCTAATTTTTATACTTATAACACTATAGATATAGGTAACAGAACATCATATTATGCAAACAATTATTCACCTCATGCATTTTTAGATGGTAATGTTTGGAATGGCAATGCGGGTTCGTTCCCGGTTGCAACACTTAATTCGAGAGTGGCATCAACATCACCATTTACAATAGATGTTACACACAGTTTTTCACCTACCTTCGATATCATTTATGTTCATGCTGTTATTCGTGCTACACAAGCTGTTTCCGGACTGTCAAGTTTAAAAGCTAGAATTGCAATTACAGAAAAAGACAACTATGGTTATACCTCTCCAAACGGAGAATCGCACTATTCTGATGTGATGCGTAAAATGTTACCCAATGGTACAGGGACGGTATTACCTGCAACATGGGCTGTAGGTGATTCAGTAGTTTTAGATGAGCAGTGGACAATAAACGTTCCATCCAATATTCCTACAGTATATCTACCTTATTGGCCAATGCTTCGTGCTGTAGCCTTTGTTCAGAACGATGCAACAAAAGAAATTATGCAAGGTGGCAGAAGTACTGTTGCAGCAGTTGTTCCATTAGCTGCAATTACAAATCTTTCTACTATGTTTTCTTGTACTAGTTCATTAGACCCAGCAGTTACTTTAACCAACTATGGAGGAGGTGGAAATTTAACTTCTGCCGATATTGAATTTGGAATCGCTGGACAGACAATGCAGACTTATAATTGGTCTGGTACATTAGCAGCCGGTGCATCAACTGTAATAACATTACCTAATATGACTTTACCCGGTGGTGGCATGCAAAACTTTACTGCTAAATTGACAAGTGTTAATGGAAACCCGGATTATTATAACATCAACCTGAACTTTAGTGCACCTGTTGCACAAGCAGCAGCACCAACTACATCATTCAGTCAGGATTTTCTTTCAACAACGTTTCCTCCGGCAAATTGGATTTTGAATAATGTTGATAATGGCTATACCTGGACTAGAAGTGCAGTAGGTGGTTTTCAATTAACTCCCGGTGGTTCTGCAAGAATGAATTTTTATAATTCAGCAAATGGTCAGGTAGATGAACTTTTACCATATACACCTGTTGATTTTACCAATGCTTCAAACCCTCAATTGACTTTCAGTGTGGCATATTGCCAATATTCAAATGAAAACGATCGTTTAGAAGTGCGTGTTTCTACCGATTGTGGCGCAACCTGGACATCTGTATATAATAAAGCAGGTGCAACACTTTCAACCACTGCTGCACAAACTGCCTCCTTTACACCATCATCAGCAGCGCAATGGAGAGCCGAAACAGTTTCGCTTGCTAATTTTGTAGGACAGCCTTCTGTATTATTTGCCTTTAAAGCAACATCAGGCTATGGTAACAACCTTTATGTTGATGATATTAATTTAACAGGTGTAACTTCTGTTCATCAGATTGAAGGTGTTACCTCATTGCAGGTTTACCCAAATCCTGCATCTGATGTGTTGAATATCACTGCTACTTTGGAAAAATCGCTTCCAATGACCATTTCCTTAACCGATATTTCAGGAAGACAGTTGTTTCAGAAAAATCTCGGCACTGTTTCTGTTGTAAATGAGAATGTAAAAACTTCGGATTTTGCAGCAGGAGTTTACACGCTTGAAGTACGTTCTGGTGATGCAGTTTCTTATCAAAAAGTAACAATTAAATAAATTAAATAAAATGCTGTCCCGGAATCAATGATACCGGGACAGCTTAAAAAAAAATATTATGAAGAAAATTATACTAGCACTAATTTTAATTTCATCAACAAGTTTGATTAAAGCACAAAGCTTTAGTTATACAGGCTTGTCTGCAGATGTTTATGGCTCTGTTGAAGATAGTTTGTTGCATTCTTATGTATATGTAATCAACAACAGTCAAAATACAATTGACGCAAGCCTAAATGCCTATGATGTTTACAAAGTTCCAGGAACAGAACATAACTTTTGTTGGGGAATTTTATGCTATGGAGTAGGGGTAATGTCATCTGCTATTCCGGCAACCATCAACGCAGGTGCAACAGAAGGATCATTCAGAGGTGATTATCTTGGTCATGGTTATGTTGGAACTACAACGGTAGCTTATACTGTTTTTGATGGCAACAACCCGCTTGATTCAGTACAGTTTGCTATTAATTATCACATTACACCTGTTGGTGTAAAAGAAGTAAATAAGGCAAATAGCATAAGTGCACCTTCACCAAATCCTGCTCGTTCAATTACAGCATTTAATTATAATGTTAAATCAGGAAATAAGGCTGAAGTTAAAGTTGTAAATATGTTGGGTAAAACAGTTAAAAGTTTTAGTGTAAGTACTTCGACAGGAAATATAGTACTTTCAACAGCCGATTTGCCATCAGGAGTTTATTTTATCTCTCTTTTTGTTGAAGGGAAAAATTCAGCAGTACAAAAGTTAGTAGTAAACAGATAAAATTCAATTTAAAAAAAATCAATGAATCATTTTAAGAAATTAGTTGTTGCATTTATCTTTGTTTCATCTGTAGCGTCTGCACAAGTGTTTCAGTCACGTCCAATTCCCGTGGTAGATATTAAGGACATGAATGGAAAAACTATAAGTACGTCATCACTAAATAACAATGGTAAGCCCATGGTACTAGATTTTTGGGCTACCTGGTGTAAGCCATGTGTGAATGAACTTACAGCCATAAGTGAGCATTACGAAGAATGGCAGAAAGAAACAGGAGTTAAGATTGTAGCAATAAGTGTTGACGATGCACGCACAATGGCAAATGTTAAACCATTTGTTAATGGCAAAGGCTGGGACTACGAGGTATATGTTGATCCAAATGGTGATCTGAAAAGGGCACTTAATATTGGAGCAGTACCTTATGTTTTCTTAGTTAACGGTAAGGGCGAAATTGTTTCAGTTAAAACAGGTTATGCACCGGGCGATGAACATAAAATGTACGAAGAAATTAAAGCACTTACCAAAGAATCGAATTAATAAATAACTATTGACTTTTCATGAATAAAATAATAAAACTTATAACCGGCAGAATATTGCCGGTTATTTTTTTAGGTGCACCGGCATTAACGCAAGCACAAAATTCGCCAGGCGAAATACATGGTAGTTTTCAGATTGACGGACAATATTACATTCAGGATTCAACCATTAGCGCACCTGAAGTTGCAGAGAAATATTTGCTTAATGGTTACGGAGATCTGGTTTTTACCAAAGGCAATTTTAAAGCAGGTGTTCGTTATGAAACTTATCAGAATGTATTGCTTGGCTACGACAAAAGATTTAATGGCAGCGGAATTGCACATCGCTATGCCGAATATGACAATGGTGAATTAGCTATTACTGTAGGAAATTTTTATGAGCAGTTTGGCAGTGGATTGATTTTACGTTCCTATTGGGAGCCCACACTTGGTTATGACAATGCATTGGATGGAGTTAGAGTAAAATTTAAACCGTATAGTGGAATTCTTATTAAAGGTGTTATTGGAAAGCAACGTTATTATTTTAAAACCGGAGAAGGTATTGTTAGAGGGGTAGATGCTGAAGTAGGTATAAACGATTTGATTAAAAAGTGGAATGATAAAAAAACAAGAGTGACAACCGGTTTTGGATTTGTAAGTAAGTATCAGAAAGATGATGATAATGTTTATATCTTACCTGAAAATGTTGGTGCATTTGCCGGAAGGCTCGATGTTACAAGAGGAAAGGTAACCATCAATGCGGAGTATGCATATAAATACAATGACCCATCATCATTAAACAGCTATAGTTATAAGTTTGGCGATGCAGCACTTTTGAAAGCAACCTATTCTCAGAAAGGATTGGGAATATTGCTTGCGGCAAAAAGAATTGATAATATGAACTTTCGTAGTGAACGTAATGCAAATCTAAACGACTTGTTGATTAATTATCTGCCTGCATTGACAAAATATCATACCTATTCGTTAGCTTCAATTTATCCTTATGCAACACAACCTAATGGCGAATTTGGCTACGAGGCTGAAGTAAACTATACAATTAAAAAAGGCACAAAATTGGGAGGAGATTATGGAACAAATATTATTGTAAATTATTCGGGAGCCAACTCATTGAGTACTGAGCCTGTTGCTAATAAAGATCTCTATAAAAGTGATTGGGGAAAATTTGGTAAGGATGTTTACTACAAAGATTTTAGCTTAGAGATTACACGAAAGATGTCAAAAAATCTAAAAATTACATTGATGTATATTAATCAGGTTTATGATAAAGATAAAATTCAATTTCAGGGATCAAAGCAGTATGGCACAATTTACGACAATATCATTGTAGCAGATCTTACCTTTCAGTTAAATGAAAAAAATGCTATTAGAACAGAATGGCAAACATTACAGTCAAAACAAGATTATAAGTCATGGCTTGCCGGGCTGATTGAATATTCATACTCACCAAATTGGTTTGTTGCTGTATCTGATCAATATAATTATGGCAATGAGAAATCTGACCATCGAATCCATTATTTTAATTGTTTTGTTGGATATACAAAAGATTCGCACCGTATAACTTTAGGCTACGGACGACAACGTGAAGGTTTATTCTGTGTAGGAGGTGTGTGCAGACAAGTTCCATCAAGCAATGGGCTTACAGTGTCAATAAGTACAAGTTTTTAATAAATTAAATGTTCAGGAAAATGAAAAATATATTTTGGTTAGCAATTGCAGCTTTTACTGTTACAATAATTGTTTCATGCGATAAAGTTGAAGGTCCATATAAAGAAGAAAATTCAACTAACATTGGCTCACTTCCAGGTACACTCAACGACATTAGAGTGCTCAATGCAACTACAACGTCTGACGATGTTGATGTGCTTGTTGCCAAGTTTTCACTTGAGTCAGTGTCACCCAAAACAATTGCAGTTCAGTTTACCTGGCATGGAGCACAGTCTAATGTGGTAACAGAAGTTGCAACCGGCAATGATGCTATATTTGATAATGATTCTGTTTACATAACAGCTCCGGCACCTTTCGGAACACTAACGTTTAAATATTCTGCAACCATTAGTGATACGCTTACAGGTCAGGCAGATTTTGTGGTTCCATATACACCTGCAAATCCGGTGAAAAAAGTATTACTCGAAGATTATACCGGGCGTAAGTGTGGCAACTGCCCACGTGCACAGCGAATAATTGCTAACACGTTGGAGCCACTATATCATGAACAATTGGTTGTTGCTACTAACCATGCCGGAGTTTACGCAGTTCCTGATAATCCACCAAGCTGTTTCTCCGAAGATTTCAGAAATCCCAACTCTGATGAGTTGAATACTTTTTTTGGTTTGTCAGCATATCCTTCAAGTATGATTAACAGAGTAGGGTACCCAACCACTCATATTAAATACTACAACAGTTGGCAATCCACAATTTCGCAGGAGTTAAGTAAACCGAACGATGCTTTTATAAATATCTATTCTGCATATAATGAAAGCAATCGCACAGCACAACTTACTGTAAGCACAGAGTTTTTGAACAACCTCGGAGATGATTACAAATTGGCTGTTTTTCTTATTGAAGACAGTATTCACGGATGTCAACTCGACTATGACCTTACAACACCTACACAGATAGATTCTGCATATATTCACAGGCATGTGCTTAGGGCAGCATTGAATAGCTCTTTTGGAGAGAACCTAATTACCGATCCTGATCTTACAACAAAGTATATCAGACTTTATAACTATCAGATTCCTGATAAGTATAATGTTGACCAGTGTTATATTCTGGCTTATGTTTATCAGACTAACAACTATTATGTGTTGCAGTCTGAACTCAGAAAGATAAAGCCATAAACCGGCTGATATTTTTAGTTTAAAGTTTTTTCCTTTGTTGTATTCTGCTATTCATACTTCGTATATTCAAACACCGTTGAGGTTTATGAGAGCGGTTACTGATGCAGATAGTGTGTATTCTCTTGAGTTCGATGACGATTATTGTTCCGTTGAGATAATTGAAGGAACAATGGCAGAACAAATAGCTAAAGAGTTGGAGGAATATTTTTCAGGAAGGCGCAAGGAGTTCACTTTAAATTTAAAACCTCGGGGAACAGCATTTCAGCTTCAGGTTTGGGAGAAACTAAAGTCTGTGCCCTACGGAAGAACCATTTCTTATAATGAACAGGCAATACAGTCAGGCAATGTAAAAAACATACGAGCCACAGCAGCAGCCAATGGAAAGAACCCGATTGCAATTGTCATTCCATGCCATAGAGTAATTGGAACATCAGGTGCATTAACAGGTTATGCCGGTGGCTTGTGGCGAAAAGAAAAGTTGCTACAGTTTGAGTCAGGAAGTCAACAAATGGATCTTTTCAGTCATTAAAGATTTGCTATTAAAAAGTTCGGCCGATACCGATTACATAACGGAGTTTGAGATAATCTTTTTCTGCATAAGGGGCACTACTTAATAAGAATGGAAAATCACAGCGTATAGTAAGTGGTTTTATGGCATTAAAGCGCCCCATTTTTTTAATGGTAAATGTTGTTCCAATGCCTGCATCACTTTTCAGATTGGTGAATTGAATTGACTTGTTGGAATTGTTGGTTGCAATGACACCTGCATCACCAAAAAAGTAAAGATCGGCCTTTAACCATTTTTTAGTGAATGCCGGGCGTAAAGAAATCAACCTGTCAAAATCTATCTCTAAACTAACAGAAGCACCACTGATGGCACGATAAAAATATCTTTGTTCGCCATCTATGTTCTGTGGCACCAGATAACCTGCATAGCCTCTTAAATTGAGTCCGCCACCTTGCTGAAAGTGATTTGTCTTGTCGCCATAACCCAGCCACTTGTAAGGGACAAATGCACGTGATCTGGTCCATGCACTTTCCATCAACTCCTCCGGATTAGCTCCGGCAAGATATAATGCACTTTCCATCGGAACATTTTGCCCATATCCATATTGACCGAATACTCTCAAGCGCCAATCTATTTTGCCTGTTTCGTATCTTGTGATATTGGTCAATGAAAGTTTAGAATAAGAGTAATCACTAAATAATGATGCTGATGTGTTTTGTATGGCAACAGAACCATTCCATTTATTTTTTCTGTAGTGCGCCTCTGCACCTAAGGTTACAGAGGTGTTCATTAAGGCCGACTGCCATTCGTTCGGGTATAATAAATATTCAAGTGTGTTGGTATTTCTTCTATACATCAATTTGTATTCAGTAAACAGTCTTACCTGGTTATTTAAAAAAGTCAGATCGCCACCTGATTTTGCAAATGTTAAACCATCAAGCATTCCGCCACCAATCCAGAAATTAACTCCCGATGCAATAAACTTTAATGGTGTTTTATAATTTATTCTGAATGATGCGGGGTCATTTTTATTGATGTCTGCCGTTTCGCTCAAACTGTTTTGACCCACGGTGGTATTAATCCATATATCACCTGAAAAAAAGTGCATGGCATTCATATAATTACTTTCTGCATGTACACCAACTTTTAGTCCGTCATAATTGTTGAACCAAACATCCGGACGAATGTAAAACACATAACTTTTCCAGTCGGAATAGGCTGGTTTCTGCCATTTATCGAAGACAAGTTTAAATGGTCGTGGCAAGCGGTTGTCTAGTCTATAGGCATCACCTAAACGATCAGTTGTGTCTATTACAATACTGCTTATACCACATGGAATTTTAATTTGTGCCTTATAGGTATTTCTTAATTTATCCCAACCTTCCCATTTAGGTAACACCGTAGCATCTGTTTGTTTTACAAACAAGTTATTGGGAATATGATAGTCGTACTTTACACCACAGTTTGAATATACTGAAAAATCAATAGAAGATTGCATTCGTCCTTTGCGTTTAAAGTAAACATTGAAAGAATCTTTCTCTTCACTTTTCCTAAACTTACATATTTTATAATCTAATTTTTTATTGGTTTCCATCCATTGATCAAAAAACCAACTTAAATCGGTTTTAACATATTCTGTAATGCTGTTTCTGAAATCTTCGGGATAGGGGTGGCAAAATTTCCATTTTGAAACATAGTGCTGCATAGCTTTTAAAAACAAACTATCGCCTAATAAATATTGCAGGTTATATAGCATTGTTGCTGTTTTAAAATAAACCATACCGTAACCGCCACCATGACCTAATGCACTGCTAAAGCCATCACTGTGTGTGTTGATAAATCCATCTTTATCATTAAGAACATAATTGTAATAAGGTCCATAGGCCATCATCATCTGATAGGTTAATGGCTCTGTTCTTTTTTGATCTTTCCAAGTAGGCTCCCTTTGAGGTATATGATAACCTTCAAGCATTTCCATACCCCAAGATTTCAGTAACTGCGCAAATCCCTCGTCAAGCAAAGGTCTGTAGGTTTCATTATTACCTACCATACCATAAAACCAATTGTGGCCAATTTCATGACACAGTAAACCTCTGAAACCAGGATCAGTACCATTGTCCATTGTTATCATCGGATATTCCATGCCATCATTAGCATCAGCGGTTACAATTTTAGGATAGTCATACATTCCAAAGTCGCGAGAAAACACTTCAATAATGCGTGCCGTGTATTCAGCAGCACTTTGCCATCCGTAACAATGTTGCTCTCGCGCTATAGCTACACAGCGAATTCCATTCCAGTAAGCATCAGCAAGACGATAGGAGGGGTCGGCAGTGAAAGCAAAATCATGAACGTTTTCTGCATGAAATTTCCAGGTTTTTGTGCTTCCATCTGCTGCAATAATTGTGGAAGGTTGTTGTGAAACAGGTCTCTCTTTAAAATTTCTAATATCAAGTTTTTTTCGTAAATCATCCGGTAAAACCTCCTTCTCATTAACTAACACACCTGTTGCTTCTACAATAAAGTTGTTGGCAAAGGTTAGTTCCACATCATAAACCCCATATTCTCCATAAAATTCTCTGCCCAGATGCTGATCGGTATTCCATGCACGATGCGAATCATAAACACACATTTTAGGATACCATTGACAACCGTTGTAATGTTTGTTGCCTTCGTTTTCAAACATCTGTAAACGCCTGCGTTGACCGGTTTTATCGTAATAAGTTTTAAAATCAATTTTCAGAACAAGATCATGCCCCGGTAATAAAGGTTGTGGCAGCATGATTTTCATGATGGTATTGTCAATTGTTTTTTCTGTTTGTTTGTTAATTAATATGCCATTGACAGAAAGCGTGGTTAGACCGGTGATTTCAATTCCTAATCCCTGCGATTCATATTTTCCATAGCGTACCTTGTTTTGATTGGCTTTGTATAAGTCGTCCAAGTAACTTCCGGGAACAAATGCATTCTGATAGAGATGCATAAAAATAAATTTCAATGTGTCGGGAGAATTGTTTCTGTATGCAAGTTCTTCAACGCCACTGATGATGTCTGTTTTCTCATCAATAGCAGCTTTTATGTTATAATAAACATCTTGCTGCCAGTAGTCTGTGGTAGGCTTACGATTTTTCCAATAAAATTTATTCTGTTCCGAAGTATATTGATCCAACTGGGCAAAGCTTACAAATTGAAATACAAAATAGCACAGTGAAAAAGTAAAGACACGTTTCATTAATTGACAGTTGTAGTTTAAAGGCAAATGTAACGTATTCTTGAAATTTTTGTCTTATTGGACAAAGGGACAAATGCTGTCAATCATATATCAAGCAAAAGAATATGAAGCTTCAAATAATTAAAAGCCAAATTAGCATACGGGGATAATCAAATATATTTTTTCTTGACTTCGCATCTTTTTAATGCAAGTTCTGCTTCTTCAAGAACAGCATTTGTTAGGGTGGAGGTGATACATTTTTTATAGTTTCCAATAGCATCATCGAGCCTGCTTTGCATTTCGTAAAGTTTGCCTAACAGCATATAAATAGTGTCTTTATGCGTACCTTTTATAGCCATAGCTTTGTTGAGCATTGAAAGAGCTTCAGGAAATTTTTCCTGTTGCAGCATTAAGCTTGCATAGCCGGTAAAAGCATCAGTATTCATATCGGCAATGGCAATGGCTTTTTTATAAAATTCTTCTGCAGTTGTTGAGTTTTGAAGTTTATTAAAATAAATATCTGCCAGAGTGATATGTGCTTTTGAAAAATCAGGATAATCGGTAACTATTTTATTGAGCATATCTATTGCTTGGGGCAGTTGCCCTTCTGAAAGCGACTGCCTTGCAATAAATAGAAGTTTTTCGGCTTCTGCTAATGCAGATATATTCATAATTTGCTCAACAACTAAATGTCTTTATACGTGGTTAACCCTTTTGGGTTACACGTTATTCAATGTCTAAAAAAGCGCAATTTATAGCAATGTTAAGCCTAAGGCAAGATTTTAAAAATTATTAATTCTATGTACTCTGAGTCAATGAGATAAGTTGCCTGCCAATGTCTCTGACATATACATTTTTAAGTTATTTCCTGTCCTTTTTCTCAAAAACGAACCAAAGAAAAGGACACCAACAAAGCCAACTGTATATTTTCAAAGAATTATACATGTTGTGAAATTTGCTTTATCTTTCCTTTTCTTTTGTCTTGATACAAAAGAATCAAAAAATCAAGACTGTCTGAAAAAACACTACAAAAGCCGGCTACTACACACAACAAGTATAACGCAACGTCTAATGCAAAGGCATGAATTCAATTTTAGTAAGTAATTGTTTCTTTGAAATTTAACAATATTACAAAAATCACCAATTTGGCAAATCAACTATTCAACCTGAGTCATTGCTTTTAATTGTTCAGCATTTTTATACCCACTTTCACGTTTAATCAATTTGCCGTTTTCATAAAAAAGCAATGTGGGTAATTCATTTATCTGAAGCGTTTTTGAAATTAATTGGTTTTCATCTTTATTCAATCGCACAATTTTTACTTTGTCTTTCCATGCAGTATCTAATGAATCCAACATAGGTTTCATTTTTACACATGGCGGACACCATGGAGCGTTAATATCAACTAAAACTTTTCCACTGCTTGTCAGCAGGGCATAGTTATCAAGACTAATACCTGCTTTATCTGCTTTTTTCCCTTCAACTGGCAGGTTAGTATCTGTCCAGGCAGCGTAACCGCCTTCCATATCATAAATTACTTTGAATCCCATTTTTTCAAAATATTCGCAGGCTTTGGCACTGCGACCACCGGAATAGCAATAAACAAAAAGTGGCTTTTCTTTATCGAGATATGGTGCACGGTTTTCAAAATCCTTGCTGTTGACATTCATATTCAAAGCATTTTTTAGATGCCCATCATTAAACTCTTCAGGTGTTCTGACATCTACAATTTGTGCCTCCGGAGTTTCATGAAGCATTTTTGCAAATACTTCAGGAGTGAGTAGTTTTCCTTTCTGACTGTTGGCAACGCCACAGCTTGCTAATAAAACTACAATAATGAGCAGCGATTGAATGGATTTGATGTTCATGATACTATTGATTTTGCTTTTGTAATTTGTGTGTTGATGGCATCATCTTCAATGAGTCCGTCTTTTATTCTTACAATACGGTGAGCATGCAGGGCAATGTCTTCTTCATGTGTTACAACTATGATGGTATTGCCGCGTTGATGTATTTCCTCAAAGAGCAACATAATCTCTTCAGAAGTTTTTGAATCAAGATTTCCTGTGGGCTCATCAGCAAGTATGATAGAAGGGTGATTGACCAATGCCCTTGCCACAGCCACACGCTGACGCTGACCACCGGATAACTCATTTGGCTTATGCATGATCCTGTCGGCCAAGCCAACACTTTCAAGCACTTCTTTTGCCCGCTGCAAACGCTCTTCTTTTGAAACACCTGCATACACAAGAGGCAATGATACATTTTCAAGAGCTGTACTTCGCGGTAACAGATTAAATGTTTGAAAAATGAAACCTATTTGTTTGTTCCTTACCTCGGCAAGTTCATTATCTGTCATACCGGAAACAGAGATATTATTCAGATGATAAGTCCCGCTTGAAGGCGTGTCAAGGCAACCGAGAATATTCATCAGTGTGGATTTTCCTGAGCCGGAGCTACCCATTAATGCAACATATTCATTCTTGAATATGTCAAGAGAAACTGACCGCAACGCATAAATTGTTTCTGTTCCGACTTTATAAAGTCGTGAAATATCTGCAAGTGAAATAATAGACTGTGGCATGATTGAATTGTACGTGGTAAAAGTAATAAATTACGACTAATGATTAAGTTACTAAATGTTAATACCTGATTACAAAGTGTTGACGCATAAGGTCTGTATCAAAAAAAACAATACCCATCATAAACAAGTCAATACTAACAACTACTGAAGGATGTTGTTTGATTTCCTTCCAGGCTTGTTTCATTTCCAGGCTGTAATTAATATCATCAAAAACAAACACACTTTTATCATGTGCCTTTTTCAAACATTGTTCAAAGTAATTAATTGTTGGAAGATAGCGGTGATTGCCATCAAAAAAAACAAAATCAACTTTGTTCAGAGAATGTAACAACGATGGAAGTGACTCGTCAAAGTTTCCTTGTATGAATTTTATTTTTTTATTCAGATTTAGTGAAGTTAGCGTAGCGTGTGCAATGTCGGATACGGTTTTATTTCCTTCAATGGTATAGATATTTTTACAGCCGGATAATGCCAAATAGCCTGTTGTAATACCTAATGATGTTCCTAATTCAATAATGTTTTCTGGCTGAAAGTGATTGGACAGCCTAAAGAGTAAACGAGCATATCGTGGAATTTTTAATGACTTGGCGGCAATGTCAGAAACACTTCGGACATTACTCTTATCACCTGCGCCTAATTCAATAAATTCAATTTTATTTTGATTTGATTTTAGTGCTTTTCGTTTTTCTTCAATGGGTTCAAATACCGGTAATTTTTTATCGGGATGAATTACCTGAGTAGTTAGTTGATAAACAAATGGCGAGTGCACATTATGTTTGTTCCATGCCTTGGAATAATATGAAATGTACTGTAATGCAAGAGATAATGAAGCCGGCATCAGAAAGTGATTTTTGCCATTAGCATCTTTTTTCTGTTCCAGCACGGAACCACAATTTCGTCAGTACTGATTTGTTTTGAAGCAAATGGAACCAATAAAATCCGCTCTTCAGGCTTGATGATTTCTTTTGATTCTGTTTCACCATTTCTTTTTATTCTGAAATAGGCAACACCATTGTTTCTGTCAGTGCGGGTGTTGTAAAGTAAACTGATATCGCTTTCTGTCATGGCTAAGGCAAACGAAGAATATTTACCATAGTCATTAGTCGAAACCTGATCTTTTCTCAAAACAGCATCCCAGTCAATGGAACCATCAGCATTGATAGAAAAAGTAATAACGTTATTGAAGTGATATTCAAAATTACGAATGTAGTTCTGCGTAAAATAGTCGTAATAGGAGTAGTCTGTTACATAAGAAACCTCGGTAACCAACACTGCACCGCCATCATTTCTTAAAATCACTTTTTCTATGCTTAGGTTTTCAATTCCTGCTCTGCTTCGGTCTAAATTCTGACCGGCAAACATACGTGCTAAGGTTGCCTCTCCAATAGGTTGCCTTATCATCAGTAAAGAATCATTAACAGAAGTTCCCAAACTGGCATAAATTATTCCTGACTTGATAGAAACGTTGTCGGTATAAAAAGCAGCAAGAACTATTTTTTTGTTTATGGCATCATATGCTATAGCACTGCTGCTTAAAATCAGGTTACTGGTATTGATTGCATATTCTATGGCACCACTGTTTCCGTTTGTAGAAACAAACAGTTTGTAAGCATCCCACCGTTTGCGGTTTTCACTTTTTTCTTTAGAGTAGTAGCTGCCTTCAAGAATAAAGTCTGCATCATCTGTTAACAGCCAGTTTTCGTAGTTGAAATTTTTTTCAGGATAGGGTACTTCAAATTGAAGTTGTCGCACAAGTTTAAAATCACTGTCAACAATCAGGCAATGTAGTTGCTGTAAGCCATTTTGCTTCTTTTCATTTTGAATAAGGCCAAAATAGTTATTCCCTTTCGAAGCGATAACTTTTATCTTATCTAAGTTGCTTGTTCTGTCAAACAGAATAGTACCAATTTTGTTCCGGGTTGAAGATTCGTTTCCATTGTCATCTAATGTGGTAATAAAAATGGATATTTGATTGTCTTTACCTTCAAAGGAAGATTTAATTAAAGCAACCTGACCGTTAATCACTGTTATAGTTTCCAGTTTCTCATTCTCGCCTCTAGGCTCAATTTTCTTCGACCATTTTAATGTGAGATTCTGGTTATAACAAGTGACTTTATATTTACGTGATTTGAAGCCTACTCTGTCACGATCGTTTTCAAATGGCAGATTACTTTGAAAAACAAAAAAAGAATTGTCATTATATCCGGCTGTTTTTATATAGTCATAAGAATAAGCATCAAGTTCCTGTTGTGCATAGGTAACTTTTTGTGCTTTGGTAACTTGTAAGCAAGCAGAAAACCAGACAAAAAGGAATATTCTTTTAAAGGTCATTTATTTTTTGTTCAAATGTAGGTTAATTCAACGAAAAACAGACATTTTATTGCTGAAACTAAAATGAAATACAGAGATTAAATTGAATATTGCAATAGTTGAAAACTACCATTTCCTTTCTTCATTGATTCATGAATGGAACAGTTGGTTTAGTTCTTGAATATAAGGTTAAGGTTTTGGACTGATTGATAGGTTTCTTTAATTAACCGCTCTGTAATTTCATTACAAGTAAGTATATCATCAATAAGTTCAACGGTTTGCCCGGCAGTCCACAATGTTTTGTAGTTACCCGGTTTAATTGCTTGCTCCAATGCTTTAATACCCTTGTACTGCACCAGCATTTTGAAATACTTTTTTGTTGTGGCGTTGTTGCTTAAAAACTTCTCCAACCAGTTTTGTTTATAGCCTATTTTTTTTGCATAGGGTGTGTTAATGATGTTGCATGGTGTGCCGGAAAGCCTTTCTGTCATCACAATATTATCCATGCCTGATTTCAAAATACAGTTTTTGTAATCATCACTTACTTCTGCTTCTTTAGATGCTATATATCTTGTGCCTATACTTACTCCTGCAGCACCTAATGACATCATTGCAGCAATGCCATCACCGGTGGCAATACCTCCGGCTGCAATCACAGGAATGGACGGAAAGTGTTTTTGTAAAGTGGGAATCAGCACTGTTTGTGCATAAGGACCTGCATGTCCGCCTGCGCCCTGACCAACGGCAATAAAGCCATCGCAACCAAAATTTGCACATTTCTCAGCATGTGTAATATTGGTTACATCACAATAAACTTTTGCTCCATAGGAATGTGCTGCTTCAATCACTTCGCGTGGGCTTCCTAAAGATGTAATGTAAAAAGGCACTTTGTTTTCAACACAAATTTTTAAATGCCCATTATACATCGGATTGGTTTTTTGTACAATTAAATTGACACCGAAACTTCCTTTTTTTCCTGACTTGAATTGTTGTAAACGTTTAATTAACTCATCAAGTTCGGCATGTTTTCTGTAGTTTAAAGTTGGAAACACACCCATTATCTCTGTTTGTATTGCCGATTGCATCATGGCCTCATTGCTGACCAAAAACATTGGCGCCATAATTATGGGATAAGTTATGCCGGTTTGATCGGTAAAATTGGTTTTCATACAGTGCAGTGACTACTTAATCTGATTCGGTTTGCTGCAATTTTTTTGTAAACTTTATTTCTGAATGTAATGGGAATAATTGTCAATATTCCGGCTAAAAGTCTCCAGCGCCCATTTAGATGAAGCAAAATTTTTATGACTGCATCACTCTGAGTATGAACCCTACTATTTTCTATCAAAACTATTGAGTTTAAATTTTCAGGATTTATAAAATGTTGAGTTAAAATAACTTTCGTGTCAATCTGTTTATTGTCAGCAAAGTTAAATTGAAGCTTAGCATCATGTTTTTTAATGAACCGTATGCATGATCTGCAAAAAGCACAACTGCCATCAAAAATCAACAAGGGCTTTGAGTTGTTTAATAAATCAATATTGTTCATATTGCAATAATAAAAAACATTTAAATACTTTTTATATTTTTATGCAGTACAATAAAGCTAATTGAAGTATGGAAGTAACACGACTTATAGATTTGTTCCCATATCAGCTTTCACGCTTTCCTAAGGCAGATGCTTTGGCAGGAAAGCAGGATGGTGTATGGAAAAAATATGCAACAGCCGAAATAATTGAAATAGTTAATAATCTCAGTTATGGATTGCTGCATTCAGGAATTAAACCGGGTGATAAAATAGGTATTATAGCCAACAACAGACCGGAATGGAATTTTGTTGATCATGCTTGCTTACAAATTGCTGTAACTGATGTTCCACTTTATCCTACCATAAGCGAGAATGATTTAAAGTTTACACTCAACCAGTCATCCGTGCGTTATTTGTTTGTTTCCAATGCCGGATTATATAATAAAGTTCAGCAAATAAAGAGTGATCTTCCTGCTCTTGAAAAGATATTTTTATTTGATCGTTATCAGGATCTGCCACATTGGAGTGAATTACTTGATCTTGGTCGTCAACATCCAAAAATAGAAGAGGTTAATCAGATTAGAGATAGCATAAAACCTGATGATTTGGCAACCATTATTTACACATCTGGAACCACAGGGAATCCAAAGGGTGTAATGTTGTCGCATAATAATCTTGTAAGTAATTTTAAATTTTGTGATGTATTGTGCCCGTTTCATGAGTCGTGGAGAGCGTTAAGTTTTTTGCCACTGAACCATGTATATGAAAGAATGCTTTCCTATCTCTATGTTTATTTTGGTGTTTCAATTTACTATGCTGAAAGTTTAGACACTATAGCAGATAATTTAAAAGAAATTAAACCTCAGATTTTTGTAACAGTACCGCGCTTGCTTGAGAAAGTTTATGATAAAATAGTCTCAAAAGGTGCTGAGCTGAAAGGAATAAAAAAAGCTTTATTTTTCTGGGCTTTGAATCTGGGCTTACGATATGAATTGAAAGGTGTTAATGGTTGGTGGTATGAGTTTCAGCTGCGTTTAGCCAACAAACTAATTTTCAGTAAATGGCGTGAGGCATTAGGTGGCAATATACAGGCAATTGCATCGGGTGGTGCTGCATTGCAACCACGCCTGGCACGGGTGTTTCACGCAGCAAAAATACCTGTTCTTGAGGGATATGGGCTTACAGAAACCAGCCCCGTAATAGCAGTGAATAATTTTCAACCCGATAGTATTAAATTCGGCACTGTTGGAACGGTACTCGAAAATGTTGAAGTGAAAATTGATTCTGACGGTGAAATTTTATGTAAAGGCCCTAATGTGATGCTTGGTTATTATAACAGTGCTGATTTAACAGCAGAGGTTATAGACGCTGAAGGTTGGTTCCATACTGGTGACATTGGTGTTTTTGAAAATGGAAAGTTTTTAAAAATAACTGACCGTAAGAAAGAAATCTTTAAAACATCAGGAGGAAAATATATTGTGCCTCAGATGATAGAAAATAAACTGAAGGAATCACGGTTTATTGAGCAGGCAATGGTGATAGGTGAAAATCAAAAGTTCGCTTCAGCTTTTATTGTTCCGAATTTTGCATTTATTAGAGACTGGGCTACAAAGAAAAATATTGCTGTAAACTCCAATGTAGAGATAGCCGCCAGCAGTGTAATAAAAAAACGTATTGCCGAAGAAGTGGAAGTAGTGAATAGAACACTGGGACATTATGAAACGATTAAACGTTTTGAGTTGCTGGACCACGAATTCAGTATAGAACGCAATGAGATGACACCAAAGCTTAGCTTACGTAGAAAAATTATTCTGGAAAACTATAAAGATAAGTTAGCAAAAATTTATAAGGATACTGAGTGAATTAATTTTTCCGGATGATTACAAGAAAGCAACCAGTTAGCATGGTGTATTCAAAGGCATTGATAAAACCTGATGGTGAGGTTTTGAATTATTCTGATACATCATCAGGTAATGAAGTATTGGTGTTTATTCATGGATATCCATTTGACCAGTCCATCTGGAAAGAGCAGGTAATAGCTTTGTCTGAACAGGCGCGCATCATTACCTATGATGTTCGGGGTTATGGAAGCAGTTCAAAAGGAACAGAAAAGTTTTCTATTGATTTATTTGCTGACGATTTAATTTTTTTGTTGAATTCTATACAAGTAAATAAAGTTATTGTCTGTGGTTTGTCCATGGGTGGATATATTGCACTGAATTTAGTAAAGCGATATTCAGAAAGAATCAAAGGGCTTATTTTGTATGATACGCAATGCTATGCAGACAACGCCCAGGCAAGGGCAAAACGCTATGAAAATATTGCCTTAATTCGAAATGGCGGAAAACAAAAGTATCTCGAAGATATGTGTAAGATTTTGTTTTCGCCAGTAACATTTCAGCAGAATGGCGAAATAATAAAAATAACATTAGACCTTATGTTGAAGGCCACCGATGAAGTATTGATACAAACATTGGAAGCAATGGCAGAAAGAGAAGAAACGTGCAGCATACTTTCTGCAATTAAAATTCCGGCAATGGTACTATGTGGCGAACATGATATACTTACTCCTCCGGAAAAATCTGAATATATGCAACAACAAATTCCGGGAAGTGTTTTACATGTAATTGCAAATTCCGGTCACCTGGCTCATCTTGAAAATAAGGACGCATTTAATCAACACTTAAATAACTTCCTTAAATCGTTTTAGGTTTTTTGTTTTTTCTTCTTGGCAGCAGGAAACAGAACATTGTTTAAAATCAGTCGGTAGCCCGGACTATTAGGATGTAAATTAAGGTCTGTTGGTGGGTCGCCAACCATGTGCTGATAGTCTTCCGGGTCGTGACCTCCGTAAAATGTCCATGTTCCCTTGCCAAAATCACCATGTATGTATTTAGCTTCATTAGCTGCTTTATTTTCACCCATGATGATAACATCAGGCTTGATATAATTTTTGTTGAATGCTGTGGTCTGACCCATAAAACCTTTAATTACCTGCATATGATTCTGACAAAGCATGGTAGGCACAGGATCCCACTTAGCTGAAAAATCAAATAATGTAAACACATCTTCATCACGAGGTACTCTTCTTGTTGTTGTGACATCAATATTTGAAAAACGATATTCAAGTGGATTAACACTTAAAGTATAATTTCTAAATGCAAATGTTTTTGAAAAGTCCAAATGATCATTATAACTAGGTGTAGTGCCATCACCATCATACATACTTTCACAAATATCCAAGCCTTCAGCAGAGAGTGCAATGTCATACGTGTCAGTACCGGAACACATAGTAAATAAGAAGCCGCCACCTGCAACAAACTCTTTTATTCTTTTTGCTACGGCAAGTTTCATTTGCGACACTTTTGCGAATCCAAGTTGCTTAGCCATACTTTCCATGCTTCTTTGCTGCTCCTGATACCAGGTTGCATTTCTATACATATTATAGAATTTGCCATACTGTCCTGTAAAATCCTCATGATGCAAGTGCATCCAATCATACAGTGCTAATTTACCTTGAACAATTTCTTCATCGTAAATAATGTCATAAGGAATTTCTGCATAAGTCAATGCAAGAGTAACTGCATCATCCCAAGGGCGCTTATCTTTAGGAGAATAAACACAAATTTTAGGTACTTTTTCTAATTTAACTACATCTTCATTGACTTGTGGATCTAATATCTCAGAAACTATCTGATTGGCCTGACCTTCTGAAATAACATTGTAACTGACACCACGCAATTTCAATTCACTTTCAAATTTCGGATTCTGAATAAACATAAAACTACCGCCTTTGTAATTCAACATCCAGTTAATTTCTACACCACTTTGAAGAACCCAGTAGGCAATGCCGTAAGCTTTTAAATGATTTGCTTGCGTATCATCCATTGGAATTAGAATCTGTGCAGCATGGGCTTGCAGATTTATTAATGCAAAAAGTGTGATTAATGTTGTTTTAATCCGCATGACCTTTAATGTTTGCTATTGTATAATGAATGACTGACTCAGCCATTTATTTTCGTTTGATGTATTTAAAAAGTAAATGCCCGGTTTTGAATTTAACTTTATCCTGTTGCTTCTTTGATAAAGTTCTCCTTTTGAAATTATTTTACCCCTTGCATCTGTAATGGTGTATTTACAATTTACTTTACATAATACATTTACAAAATCACGTGCCGGATTAGGGAAAATTTGTAGCTTTTCGTTACCTTCATCTTTTGCTTCAATGCCTGTTGTAACAAGATTGTTGGCTGATAAAATCCACAAATCAGGATCAAACACAACCGAATCTACCTGCCATGGGATTGCCGCAGTAAATTGTTGTCCTGAAAAAGTATGATTAAATACCAACAAAGTGTCAATGCCATTACCATAAAACCGAACAGGTACAGGCATTTCAAAAAATGAGACAGAAGGGTGTGATGTAGTCTGATCAATTTTTAGCCACACTGCAGGGTTGTTCTGATTCCATGTAATATGATAGGAAGGGTAACCTTGATTGTAATACCATTGGTTAAAAAAAGTACTCAGATTTTGTCCGCTTGTATTTTGTAAGTGGCCTATTAAGTCAGGAGTTTTTGCAAAACCATATTTTAATAATGGGTCGTTAAGATAATCGGTTAATGCATTAAAAAATATAGAATCGCCAAGTTGCCAACGCAGCATGTGCAACAAATACGAACCTTTATTATATGTTAGGCGTCCATTAAATATCCTGCTAACATCATTGGTGTCTGTACAAAACACAGAGCCATCAGGTTGCGAGGTGATATTATTTATTTTTTGTCTTTTCCAATTATACCACAACGATGGATAATAACGCTCTTTTGTTAATCCTTCAAAATAAGTTGCAAAACCTTCGTTTAGCCAAATATCCTCCCAGCTAGCACATGTAACTAAATCACCAAACCACTGATGTGCACATTCATGGGCCATCAGATCCTGACTAAAGTTTACCATAAAACTCATGGTTTGATGTTCCATGCCACCGCCCCAGTTAAATTGCGCATGACCATACTTTTCATTACTGAAAGGATAAGGAATGGTTAAGCTGTCATATAGATGGATGATTGGAATTATATCGGGCGTCTGCAATTGCGCTGACGATAAATTTTCAGGATAAACATAGTTGAGTACCTGCAAAGAGTCTCCACCGGCCATTGGCACATAGTCGGAATAAATAGTATAGTTTGTTACTGCAATGGCAATAAGATAAGATGCAGTAGGGTAGTTGCTTTTCCAATGCGTTGTCTTTTGATTACCTGTAGTAATTTCAGAAATTAACTTTCCATTAGATGCAACTTTGTATGCTGTATCAGCAGTTACAAAAACATCTATGCTATCTACTTTATCTGTAAGCGAGTTTTTACATGGCCACCAATCACTTGCGCCAAAAGGCTCTGACAATGTCCACAAAACAGGTACACCATTGTGAGTACTTTGATTAAATGAACCAAAACCTGAGGTGGGTGGCACACCATGATAAAAAATTTCAACACTATCTAATTGCCCGGTTGAGATTATTCCGGGAAGCAGAATAGTTATAATGTCATTATTACTTGTGTAGGGCAATAAAGTTGATTGATATTGAATACTGTCAATGGTTAGTGCTGAAGAAAAATCAAACTCCAATTTGCTTAAAGGTGCTTTTACCTCAAACAATGTAAAAACATTTCCGGAAATATATACTGAGTCCGGATTTATTGTCCAGTTAAAACGATTGTATTTAACATCAAAATCACTTCCTGTTGTACTTATATTGTTTAAGCTATTAAGCTTTGAATTGTCTGCAAGGATATGTTTACAATGTACATGACCATCATCCTGGCTGAAACATAAAAACGGAGATACAATAAAAAGAAAAAGAAGTGTCCTCATTATTTATCGGCATACTTGTATTCGCGGAGTAACAAATCAATTTCAGTTATCAATTTGTTGACGTCAGTAGAGTCAGTTCCGTCATAATAACCTCTGATTCGCTTTTCTTTGTCAATCAGTGCAAAGTTTTGAGTGTGCACAAAATCATCCGGTCCGCCATCACCTTTTGTTGCAGTTACTAAATAAGAAATGCGGGCAAGGTCATAAATCTTTTGTTTGTCACCAGTAACAAAATGCCATTTTTTAGCATCTGCATGATGCTTATCGGCATACTCCTTTAAAACAGCAGGTGTATCATATTCCGGATTTACAGAATAGGATAAAAACATTACATCTGGATTTGATTTATAATGCTCAAAAACACGCTGCATCTGAGTAGTCATAACAGGGCAAATGCTTCGGCACGTGGTGAAAAAAAAATCAGTTACATAAATTTTATTGGAATAGTCTTTATCGGTTACTGTATCTCCGTTCTGATCAATAAAAGAAAAAGGAGCAATAGTATGATTGGATTTGTTTTGTTCATCCTGCATACCATAAACTGGTAATGTTCGCAATGGGCGATCTTCGTTGCATGATGTCCACAATAAACCTAATGTAATAGTCATTAAAATGAGAAGCCATTCCAAAGCTGGAATTGACCAAAGTTTTTTACAACTAATGCAACTCATTTTTCTTCAAGATAGGTGAGAGGTTCTTTTAGAAAATCTTCTTTACATGCCGTGGCACAAAAACCATAAATTTTTCCGTTATACATGGCAGTATCTGAGAATTCTTCTTTAACTGACATTTTACAAACCGGATCAATATCTGATGCCAATGCAATAGCCGGTTTTGCAGGAAAATCTTTTTCTTCAAGTGCCGGTGCTGTCTTCTGTTCAGGTTCTGAAGTTTTGGGCTGGCAGGCCGTAAAAAGAATTAATAATGCTACTACTACTTTCCTCATTTTTTTTGTTTATTTGAACTTTACAAAGTTATTAAAAACAACCTTTATCAGATGAAGGTTTCGAGTATTATTTATAAACGCATTAATCGAAAATATATTATGAGAAAACAAGTTTACACTTCGCTGACGATACTTATAATTTTAGGAATGAGTACTCAGGTTAATGCGCAAGAAAAAGCTGCAATTTACCATCCTGAAAGAAATGCATTTGAACAAGTAAAGCAGGCAGAAATAACAGCAAAGAAAGAAGGAAAGCATGTTTTTTTGATAATTGGGGGCAATTGGTGCAGATGGTGTCGCATGTTTGATACATTCAGCAAGGCAGAATTATCAGTTGACTCTGCATTTAATGTAAATTATGTTGTTGAACATATAAACTACAGTAAAGAAAATAAAAATGATTCATTGATGCAATTACTGGAATTTCCGCAACGATTTGGGTTTCCTGTTTTTGTAATTATAGATACCAATGGAAAAAGGCTGCATACGCAATCTACAGGCTATCTTGAGCAAGGGGAGGGATACGATAAAGAAAAGGTTATTGAATTCTTAAACCAGTGGACTCCTGAAGCAATGAATCCGGCTAACTATAAGAAATAACTTTAGCTCTTAATAAGCCGGATTTTTTATTGAAGCACCTTTCTGATTGTAAAATAAAGCCATCTGTTTATTGCCCTGAATTTTATAGATGCGGCTTAATGAGTCATATGCAGTGACACAATTTGGGTAGAGTTGAATGTTTAATTTCAGAATCTTAATTGCATCATCCAGCTGACGCTTGCGAATGAGTTGCTTTCCTAAGGCTAAATATTGTGTCATACTCAGATTAGGTTCCTCTTCAACCGATTTTTTAACTTTATATGCTGCAAGCTCTTTCTGAATACTATTCATTCGGGAAATAAAGAAATCTGCAGGTATTGTTCCGTCCATCAAATCTTCGCTATACAGTTCAAGGCTTTGCTTAAGTTTGTTTATACCTTCAATGCCATGAGTTTTGTTTTTTTTATAATCAACCATCAATTTTTCTCCTTGTACCAACCAAAGCGAATCTTTGTTGGACTGAAGAAAACGTTCAAAAATCACAATGTTGGCAAGAGCAATCTGAGAGTAGTTTTGTGATTCATTTTTAAATCCACCACACTCTGTTTTCCAAATTTGTGTAAACAAGTCAATCCCGCCTTTTTTAGGAGCAAGCTCATTAATGACACAGGCTACATTACCCGGTCCGGCATGATAGGCATGCATCACAAGTAGTCGAAACCATAAATCATCTTCACTAAACTGAATGTTTTTTTCATTCAGCAGGGTTTTCACCTTTGGAATACAAGAGCTTTTTAAGAGTTGTGAGGCTGCATAGGCAGACTTATTAAGGTCAGTTCTTTCGTCAACATGCTTGTTAACTTTCAAACCAAACTTAATTGCAACACTTTTCATCAATTGAAAGGGGCCATTAGCACCAACATAAGATTTATTGTGATTTTTTCCGGGATTTTCAATAAGTAAAATTGTTTGTGCATACCAAGGGTCAACATTATTGTTTTTAAAAATCTCAACAGACTTTCCGATAACCGGAATAACCCTTTTGTATTCATAAAACTCTTTTTTTCCGAATGTAACGTAAAGTGTAGTATTGGTATCAAGGCCATTTGCTAAGTTGATAAACTTCTTATAGGCTGCCTTTTCTGATTCCGACTGACATTTCCAATCTTCAAAGGGTGTTTTATGTAATATGCAACGTGTAGAGGCAACATTAACCAACGCTGTATCAGCTGACTGTTTTATTACTTCCTGCCAGAATCTAACCTGTTGAAGCGTGTCCCATCTCTCTGAAAAAACATTTGCATTGGAAACAAAACTCAACCGGGTTGTATCATCATAACTGCAAACAATCCTTTTTAATAAAGGAGTATCTGCATTTATCTGAAGACTAATGAACAGAGGTAAAAAAGTAAATGCGATTTTTTTTAACATCATTTGCATTTATAGTGATACGGAAATAAACATAACCTGTTTAGACTTTTTTTATTGTTTTCTTGCATCTTTTGCAAAGGTAAGTTATTAAAATTGAAATATCGTGCGACTGCAAGGTAAGCATAATTGGTTTTCAACACAAGATTATTAACTATTATTTGAGTAATTAAAACACTTGTACTATTCATTGATTCGATAAAATGCAAAGGGAGATTCATTCTCAGAATCCCCCTTCGCTATAAACCAAACCTATGAAAAACTATCTATAATCCGAATCCATAATAGGCTCTCATGCCATTGGGATAAACTCCTTCAATCAGCACACCACCTTTTTTGTTGGCTAATGCAGATTCAATATCGTCAGGAGAATTGATTTTCTTGTTGTCAATGCTGGTAATGATAAAACCTTCGCGGATACCGGCACTTCTCAATTTGCCTGATTGCAAACCTGCAACCTTTACGCCATTGCTTATCCCTAATTGTTTTTTCTCTTTATCAGTCACTTCTCCAAATTCAGCACCCATCATATTGACATTGTTATTGGCACGTTCAACACTTTGTCCTCCGCTGTTGTCACGCAGTACTATCTGATAATTTTTTTCCGAACCATTGCGATTAAGAGTTAGATTAACTTTATCACCGGGGCCGAAACGGCCAATTTGTTCCTGAAGTTCACTAGCAGAATTTACTGTTGTCTCACCAACTTTTGTTACCACATCACCGGGTTTTATTCCGGCAGCTTGTCCGGCACCACCGTTTACAACACCATCAATATATACACCCTGCATAGATTTTAATCCTTTATTCTGCGCCAGTTGCTGATCAATATCACGCAAGGTCACTCCAATAAATCCACGTTGTACCTTACCATATTCCAATAAATCTTTTGTTACTTTTCGTACAATGTTTGCTGGAATGGCAAATGAATAGCCTGTATATGAACCTGTGTTGGAAGCTATGGCAGCATTAATGCCAACCAAATCACCATTAAGATTTACTAATGCTCCACCGCTATTGCCGGGGTTTACAGCAGCATCCGTTTGAATAAATGATTCAATTGGAAATTGCTGATCGTTTAAAATGTGAATATTACGACCTTTTGCTGAAACAATACCTGCTGTTGCAGTAGATGTTAAATTAAAAGGGTTTCCAACGGCCAGTACCCATTGACCTACTTTAATGTCATCTGAATTTGCAAATTTTGAATAAGGTAAACCTGTCTGATCAATTTTAAGTAATGCCAAATCTGTTGAAGGATCTTTACCAATAACTTTTGCAGTGAAAGTTCTCTTGTCATCTAATGTAACATCAACTTTGTCTGCATTGTCAACAACGTGATTATTGGTAACAATATATCCATCATCAGAAATAATTACCCCAGACCCTGCTGATTGTTGTGGTTGCGGTGCGCCATAACCGGGAGCACCCCAAAAGTTAAATGGATTAAAAAAATTCCCACTTACAGGTTGTGAAGGATAAGTTGTTTTAACGTGCACAACTGCCGGTACTGCTTTTTCTGCAGCTTCTGTAAAGTCAAACATGGCTGCTTCAGTATTACCTGCCATACTTACCCTTTTAAGGGGCACTACATTATCTTGCTGACCAAATAAAACAGGCTTTTCTGTTTGTTTGTAAATGGCCAAAGAAGTAAAGCCTCCAATTGCTGCAATGGCAAGTATTCCGGCTACCTTTTTAATCTGTCTTATCATTATTTTAATCTTGAATATTTTACTTTCTATTTCGACAACGAAGTTATATCACTATCAGTGAAATGACTATGAAGTACATGTTAACAATCGTTAACAATATTTCAGAATATTCACGTAGCTTTACAACGTTTAATCTTAAGATTTAGTTTTTTAAAGAATAAAAATGCATCTAAAATTCAGCAAGTATCAGGGCGCGGGCAACGATTTTATTTTGGTTGATAACAGGTCAGGCAAGTTTAGCACACTGAATCCAAAGCAGATTGCTATGTTATGCAACAGGCATTTTGGTATTGGTGCAGATGGTGTTATTTTTATTCAACATAGCAGAAATTCTGATTTTGAGATGGTTTATTTTAATGCCGATGGTCGTATTGGCAGCATGTGTGGTAATGGCGCACGATGTGCTGTTTTGTTTAGTAAACAAATAGGTGTTGCTGGTAAAAAGACACAATTTATGGCCTATGATGGTTTGCATACTGCAAAAATTAATGCGGTAAATAATTTATCCCGAGCCATTGTGAGTGTTTCAATGTCCGATGTGTTGGAGATAAAAAAGCACAATGGAAATTTTGTGTTGAATACAGGCTCACCACATTATGTGAAGTTTGTTGATGATACAGAAAAAATTGATGTTGTTAAAGAAGGGAGAAGGATAAGAAACAACAGTACTTTTAAAGCAAAAGGTATCAATGTAAATTTTGTTGCATATAAAAACAAAGCATCAAACATCAGAACTTATGAACGTGGAGTAGAAGATGAAACTCTTGCCTGCGGAACAGGTATTACAGCTTCAGCAATTGCTGCCCACTATTCAGGTTTAACAAAAAGCACTTCTGTAAATATGATTGCACGTGGCGGAAGCCTGAATGTTACATTCTCTGCTAAAGATAATCATTACAGTAAAATTGTCTTAACAGGTGCTGCCATGAAAGTTTTTGATGGTGAAATTAAAATCTGAATTTAGCAGATATCATAGTATGAGTTCCTGCTTGAGGGTAGTAGAAATTTTCATTAACCTTCAAGCCATCATATAAGTAACCATAAGTATAGCCATTGCTTGAATACATTTCATTAAATAAATTAAATACAGAAACTCCTGCTTCGGTTTCAATGCTTTTGAATATTTTAAAAGTATAATGTGCAGATATGTTTGTGTAGGCAAAGGCATTTAATGATTTATCTTCCGAAGAGGTGTTATCCAAATATTGTTTTCCAACATACTTTTCGGTGAGTTTAATGCTAAGCTTTTTTAAGGGTTTTAATTCAATACCGGCAGCAGCAACTATCGAAGGAGAAAATGCAATGTTTGTTTTGTTATAAGTATTTTCCTGCTGACCAATGTAATTAAAATCTGCATCGTACTGATCAACAAATTCCATATAGTTCAGAATTTTGTTTTCACTTAAGGTTACATTACCTGAAATGGATAATATTCTACCTGCATTAAAATTACATTCTGCTTCTAAACCTCTTCTATAACTGTTTTTTACATTTTGTCTGGTATAGTTGCCAACATCATTAATTTTCCCTGTTAAAATCAATTGGTCATTGTATTGCATATAATAGGCGTTTATACTCAATTTTGTTTTTTTTATTCTTATTGAATAGCCCGCTTCAAAATCTATAAGATTCTCTCGTTTGGGTCGTGATATTGAAGTTGACTCGGTAAAATCATCTCTTGATGGTTCTTTGTTTCCAATCGCAAAAGACAACCATCCGCTTTCATTTTCATTTCTTAAAAAAGTAACTCCTGCCTTTGGATTGAAAAAGTGAAACTCTGCCACCTGATTAGCTGTTTTAGCAAAATCATCAAATCCTGTAAAACGATAATGCACGTAACGATATTGCATGTCTGCATATACAATGAAATGTTCACTCATGTTTAATGTTCCTTTTATCCAATGGTTGAGATTGTTTTTTAACCCGTTATTTTGGTAGTAAGTGTAATTTTCAGATGCTATTGGAATATAGTCTCCTTTAACTATTTTGCCATAATGATCACCATCATACTGATTGATACCGCCTCCGGTTTTTATTTCAATGTTTTTATTCTCGTAAGTTAAAGAGTAAATCATACCATAAAAATAATTGTCGAGCCATTTTCTTCTTACAAGATTTGTTTTGGTAATTACTGTATCCTGAATTTGTAAAGAGGGCAAACCATAGTCGCTAAACTTTGCATTTTTTTTAAACTCTTCATAGTAGCCTTTTCCACGTGTCATGTGTGCTGCAACATTTAATGTAAACAGGTTGTTTATCTGATGCGAGAAATGTAATTGATAATTGTCCTGTTGGTAGTTGTCTGTTTGTCCCGGATATAAATAGTAATTGTATTTCCTTCCGGATTCGAGAAGGTTGGTAGCATCTTCTTCATCTAAACCGTTACGGTAAATATAATTCATCATTCCCTGTTTGTCATTTTTATATCTTGACTCCGGAACACCATACCATGATTGATAAGTTTTTTCGATTCCGGAAAAAATTACTGCTTTCAGCATCGACTTTTTTCCAAAATACCCTCCTGAAAAATAAAACGATTTTAAATCTGATGTTGCTCTATCTACATATCCATCAGACTTAACTGAAGATAATCTGGTTTCAAAAGCAAAACTGTTTTTCAATAATCCGGTACCGGCAAGTAGATTTACCTTTTTTGTATTGAAGGTTCCGTAACTCAAGTTAGTTTCAGCATATGGTTGCTCTGATAAATGATCTGTAAGAATATTAATACTTGCACCAAATGAGCCTGCACCATTTACAGAAGTACCTACACCTCTTTGAACTTGTATCTGATTGGTTGAACTAAGCAGGTCTGGCATGTCAACCCAATACATACTTTGCGATTCCGCATCATTAATGGGAATACCATTTATGGTAAAATTAATTCTTGTTGCATCACTTCCGCGCACACGAATACCTGTGTAGCCAATGCCTGCACCTGCATCACTACTCACCACAACACCTGTAAGTTGGTCCATAATTGAAGGTACATCTTTTCCGGAATTCATTGCTTCAATTTCATTTTTATTCAGACTGTTTTGTGCAATGGGTATTTTGCTTTTCATTCTTGAAGACTGAATAATTACCTCGTCAGTTACAAACGCTTTTTTGAATAGTAACACCTCTATATGTTGGTTACTTGTCAGGTTAATTTCACTACTGTATTCATGATAGCCAAGCTGATATACTTGCAAAGTGTATTTGCCTGGTTTGAGATTATAGAATGTGAATCTTCCTTTTTCATCTGAAAAATTTCGAAACAGCGATTCTTTAAGGGTAACCACTGCATGTTCAATTTTTTTACCATCATTCGTTGTCACAACTCCTGATAGGTCGAACTGCGCATTAGAAAAGCGGCAGAAGCTTAAAGCTAAAAGTAACAGAGAAATTTTTTTAACCATCTTATTATTTTTTAAGTAACATCACAAACAAAAGGTTGCAGGTGCAATTAAAGAATGTTACCTATCCCTACGCAGGCATTATCCTGATCAGGTTATGGGTATAATCTCAGCATTCCTTTCATTAAAGGAAGCACCCCTTTTGATGACACAAAGTAATTAATCATTTTCCGGAATCACAAAAAAACAGACTATGACATTTTCAATTTGTGGAAATCTTTTTGAACATATGATGCAATTTGGTTGAATATTTTTTTGGATTAATGATTTTTTTACTATTAACTTTGTATGATAAACCGAAACAATTTATGAGGCAGCTACGCATTCAAAAGTCCATAACCAACAGAGAAAGCCAATCGTTGGAAAAATACCTTCAGGAAATAAGCCGCGAAGGCATGATTACTGCAGAGGAAGAAGCAAATTTAGCTCGCAGAATTCGAGAGGGCGATGAAGAGGCATTGAGTAAATTAACTAGAGCTAATTTGAGGTTTGTTGTGTCTGTTTCCAAACAATATCAGAATCAAGGTTTAAGCCTTCCTGATTTGATTAACGAAGGCAATCTGGGACTTATCAAAGCAGCATCACGCTTTGATGAAACCAGAGGATTTAAGTTTATATCTTATGCTGTATGGTGGATCCGTCAGAGTATATTGCAGGCTATTGCTGAGCAGGCTCGCATTGTCCGACTTCCGTTAAATCAGGTAGGTTCTCTAAGAAAAATAAATAAAGTTTTTTCAAAATTGGAACAAGAATATGAACGTGAACCTTCTGCAGAAGAAATAGCTGAAATAATGGAAGTGCCGATTGAAAAAATTTCCGACACATTGAAGTCGCCCGGCAAACATGTAAGTATGGATGCACCATTTGCAGGTAACGAAGAAGCAACCTTGCTTGATGTTATGCAAAATAATGACGCGCCTGATGCAGATTACGGACTCATGAATGAGTCGCTTCGTAAAGAAATTGACCGTTCCTTAAAAACACTGACAGAGCGTGAACGCGATGTAGTTAAGTTGTTTTATGGAATAGGAGTTTCGCATAGTTTTTCATTGGACGAAATAGGTGCAAAATTTGGTTTAACGAGAGAACGTGTTAGACAAATAAAAGAGAAAGCCATAAGAAGATTGCGTTCAGGTTCCAGAAACAAATTGCTTAAAGATTATTTAGCCTGATTTAAATTTTAAGGTCAATGTTTTACCTTCGCCACATCAACAAAGAATGGCGCAGAAAAAGGTTATAATTTCCGTAATTAATGATATAGCTACTGATCAACGGGTTAGAAGAACAGCGTCAGCATTTTCTGAGCTTAACTATCAGATTATTATTGTAGGTCGAAAGTTGCCGCAAAGTTTGCCGGTTTATGAGATGAATGGTTTGCAAGTAAAGCGTTTTAATATGCCTATAAACAAAGGTCCATTGTTCTATGCATTGTTTCAAGTGAGACTTATCCTCTTTTTAATTTTTAAAAAAGCTGATGTGCTTTTTTCAAATGACTTAGATACACTCTTGCCGAATTATTTGGTGTCTCGACTGAAAGGAAGTGTGTTGATTTATGACAGCCATGAGTATTTTACTGGTGTTCCTGAATTGCAAAAAAATCACTTTGCACGCAAAATATGGACAAAGGTTGAATCTTTTATTTTTCCGAAACTAAAAAATGTCATTACAGTTAATCGTTCAATTGCAAATCTTTATAGCCAGCAGTATGGTAACATTGTGCATGTTGTTCGTAATGTTCCTGATAAAACAAATAGGATTATTTTCGATGTAGTCCAATGGAAACGCTCTGTCGGGTTTTCTGATGATAAGAAGGTGTTTATCTTACAAGGGGCAGGAATCAATATTGACAGAGGGGCAGAGGAGGCAGTTGAAGCTATGAAAGATGTAGATGCTATGTTACTTATTATTGGAGGAGGTGATGTTTTTCATCAGCTGAAAGAATTAGCACATAAACATAATGTAGCTCATAAAGTGATTATTCATCCTAAGATTTCACGTGAGGAATTGATGGCGGTAACCGCATCATGCTTTGCAGGACTTACATTGGATAAAGACACCAACATCAATTATAGATTCAGTTTGCCTAACAAGCTTTTTGATTACATACATGCAGAAATTCCTGTTATCGCAACAGATTTGCCAGAAGTAGCGGCAATTGTAAATGTGTACAGAACAGGAATTGTACTGTCTCAAAACTCACCTCAAGCAATAGCTAATGCTATGAATGGCTTAATTAGTGAAAAAGAACTTTATGACGATTATAAAGAAAATTGTAGAATTGTAGCAACAGATTTATGTTGGCAAAGTGAAAAGAAAGTATTGATTGATTTGATTTTATCCTCTGAGCGAACCCAATAAACTTTAAGACACATTGTGAAGAACAGCGGCAGGCATTTACATATTATTAGCTTTGATATACCATATCCTGCAAATTATGGTGGTGTTATTGATGTGTTTTTTAAACTGCGTGCTCTTGTTTCTGCCGGAGTAAAAGTTCACCTGCATGCATTTCAGTATGGCCGCCAGTCTTCAAGAATTCTGGAAGAGTTGTGTGAGTCAGTACATTACTATCAGCGCGATGTTTCTAAGTCTCAGCTATTCCTCAAAGAGCCATATATTGTTGTATCACGCTCGTCAGAGCAACTGATTAAAAACCTTCTTTCTGATGAGCATCCCATTCTGTTTGAAGGATTACATAGCACACATTTTTTGAACGATGAAAGACTGAAGCAGCGAAGGAAAATTGTCAGAACACATAATATAGAACATGAGTATTATAAAAATTTGGCTAAGGCAGAATCAAACATCTTTAAGAGATACTATTACTATAACGAATCAAATAAATTAGAGATTTATGAAAATATTTTATCAAATGCAGACGTGATAGCTGCCATTTCGCCTAACGACACCCAATATTTTAAGAGTAAGTATGGAAATGCGCATTACATTCCTGCATTTCATTCCTTTACAAAAGTAAGTTCCAGAGTCGGCAAAGGTGCTTATGCATTTTATCATGGCAATCTTGCTATTGGCGAAAATGATATGGCTGCACTCTATTTAGTGCAGGAAGTTTTTAAAAACTCACCCGTAACCTTACTCATAGCCGGCAGCAAACCGGGTGTTAATTTAAGAGATGCAGTTCAGAGAAAGAATAATATTACTTTACTCAGTGACTTGAATACAAAGCAGATTAACGATTTGGTTTTGGATGCACATATAAATGTGCTGCCAACTTTTCAGCCGACAGGGATTAAGCTCAAACTGCTTTCTGCACTTTTCAGCGGCCGTTTTGCACTCGTAAACACCCCAATGGTTCAAAATACGGGATTGGAGCAACTTTGCACTGTTGCAGACACGCCCGAAGCTATGCGCGAGGCACTTTCTGTAATGATTAAGCAGGAATTTACACAGATAGATATTTCGCTACGGGAAGAAATTATTATGGAAAAATTCAACAATAAGGTCAATGCTTTAAAACTTAAAAATTTGATTTTTTAAATTTATTTTTACTTTTGAAAAAAAATTCAAAATGCTTCAGATAACAGGAATACTAAAACAGAAATTTGCAGAACAGGTAGTAACAGACAAATTTCGCAAAAGAGAATTTACACTTACAATAGATGCAAAATCATCATACCCCCAAATAGTTATTTTTCAACTGGCAAATGACAAATGCAGATTGATAGAGAGTTTTCAACCGGGTGATGAGTTATCGGTTTCTTTTAATATTAAAGGCAGAGAGTGGAAATCTCCATCCGGTGAGATTAAATATTTTACATCGCTCGATGCATGGAAGATTGAAAAAACTTCGGCAGGAGAGGCTCCAATGGAGTCGCCAATGCCAACTATGTCCGAATTACCTCAGGAGGATTATAAAGACGATTTGCCATTTTAGTCAGTTATATTTATTGAAGCATAAAATCACAATTGAATCCTAATTGTAAATTTTCAAACAATGAAAAATGATTTTAAGAATGAAAAATGGGCGCTTGTAAAGCCTCCATTTAAGTTTACCAATAATCTGAAAATTGAAGTGTCAAATTTTGGAAGAGTCAGAACCTCAACCAAAATTGCAGAAAACAGAGTCCTTAAAGGAACCTTGATTAATGGATATCCTATTGTGAGATTTAAGCTTTTTAAGAAAAGAGATGATAGCGTTCAAAAACAGCTGGACCAGAAGCGAAGAAGAATTGAAATATTAACAGGTAAACTACGCGATTTAAAATCTGAATTAAAATCTCATAAAAAGAATTCACCAGCTTATAACAACCATAAAAAGAAAATTGATTTTGCTGTTGCAGAGTTGAACGGCCTAAAGGAAGTGTATAGAAAAGTATTCAGAAAAGATGAGTTGGGGCGTACCATTAACTATGCTCCATTAGTACATCGTCTGGTTGCTGATAATTTTGTGAAACAACCTTCTAAGAAGCATGATATTGTTACCCATAAGGATTATAACAAAGGCAACAATCATTATTCAAACCTGAAGTGGATGACTCAAGAAGATAATATTGAACATCAGAAGAAAAGTCCTGTTGTTATAAAAGAGAAAAAGAAACGGATTGGCAAACGCCCTGAAAATGCGTCAGGTTATAAACTAAATGAAAAGAAAGTAGCTGAAATAAAGAAACGCATTCATAAAGGCGAAGCATTATCAAAAATATCTGATCGTTTTCATGTTTCAGAAACACAACTCCTTCGCATTAAACGAGGAATAAATTGGGGTGATGTAAAAATATCACGTTAAAGTTATTCATCGTCATGATTCTTTTGTTGTAACTTGTTTTAATGCAACATATATTTTTTTTTCTCTCTAAAATTTTAGATTTTTTATTATCGCCACTCAGCTGGATAATAATCCTGTTGCTTATTTCTTTAATTACAAAGAATAAGAAGCGTAGTCGAAAGTGCTTATTTTGGGGGGTAGGGGCAATGCTGTTTTTTAGTAATCCATTTGTATTGAATTTGGTGATGCATACCTGGGAAGTTAAGGCGGTTCCTATTGATTCAATACATAAGGAGTATGATGCTGCAATCATGATGGGAGGTGCTATTAGATATGTAAACGGACAGATGCAGCGACCTGTTTTTGGTTCAGGTGCCGACAGATATGTTCAATCGCTTGAATTATTTTATCGGAAAAAGGCAAAGCATATCATTGTTTCCAGTGGTTCGGGCAGTTTGGTTTATACAGACGTTAAAGAAGCAGATTTATTACGTGACCAGATGATACGTATTGGTGTACCTGCAGATAGAGTGATTTCAGAAAATCAGTCACGAAATACCTACGAAAACGCAAGAAATACAGCTGAGATTCTTCGTAAATCGGATTTTAAACCTCCATATCTATTAGTAACATCTGCATTTCATATGCGAAGGTCATTGTTGTGTTTTCAAAAGCAAGGAATTGATGTGGTGCCTTATGCTGTTGACCAGCATTCCGGTCAAATAATGTTTACTCCTGACAAACTTTTCCTGCCATCACCGGAGGTGATACTTGATTGGGATTTGCTATTCCATGAATGGTTTGGAATAACAGTTTATAAAGTAATGGGGTATTTATAGTGGAGTTTTATTAACCCCGACTCAGTATTCTTACAGCTACTTTTGAGCCAAACGTTTTAGTGCTGTAGCATAAATACTCAAATTGAATTTGATTTTCTTTTGTGAATTCCATAAAAGCTTTGTACTCGTGTTGTTGCCAAAATGGGTAGTTAAAATATTCATCAAATAGAATAATTGTATCTTTTACAATTTGTTTATTTAGAAAGTCAAAAACTGTTTTTGTTGATGAATACAAATCACAATCGATGTGCAAAAATGCCAAAGGCGATTGGTATTTTTCAATAAAACCTGGAAGGGTTTCATTAAACCATCCTTTATGCACAATCACATTTGATTCGAAATAAGGTAGTTTATCTAATGCGAAATGTCCTGCTTTATGGGTAGATAGCCATACTTCGGGCAATCCCTCAAAAGAGTCAAATGCATGTGTTTCTTTTTTAGTTGTTTTAGCAATGTGATTGACTGAACCACCCTTAAAAACTCCAAATTCGCAATACAGTCCATCAATCCTTACTTGTTGTAGCGCAAAATCCAATGCTTCCTTTTTACTTTGCAACATTGGCACCTCACTCATGTTTTGTTCTATAAATTCACAAGTTGAATTTAATGCACGAATGCGTAATTGAGTTTCAATATCTAATGCAAAGGATGATTTAAAGTATTTTCTTTGAGATTCTACAAAGTAACGACTCTTAAAATAGCTGTTTTGTACTTTTAAAATAGTATCTTTAATTTTATGCAACACAATAAAATATATTTGAATATAAGAATATAAAAAACCTTACGATCCAATCAAGTGACGCAAATTATGGATTTGTGTGTCCCATAAACGTTGTGTTTCTTCAATATCGTCTTCTGTTGCAAAGTCAGATACCATGAGTGAAACATCTGATGTCAATTCATCGGTTGTAATTTCAAATTCTATAAAGGCATCATCACTATCGTCCAGCCACTTGAATCTAACCATTTGGTTTTCTCTTTTATGAGTCATCTTGGCTGATTGCTCATCGCCATCCCAATGGAAAGTATAAACACCTTCACGAATAGTCACATCATCAGCAAACCATTCTGATAATCCTGATGGGGTTGATAAAAAACCATATAATATTTTGGGAGAAGACCGCATCGGAAACTCCATTTTCACTTTTTGCTTTTTCTGCACTGCCTTCATTGTACGTTATTGTTTAATTTTTACAATAATAATAAAAAGAATTATACAATCCTAACTTATTTCTCTAAGCCATTTCAGCCTTCTTACTCATTCGTTTACGCTCATTTTCATCAAGATATATTTTACGCATTCTGATGTTTTGTGGAGTTACTTCAAGATACTCGTCTTTCTCGATATATTCCATAGCCTCCTCTAATGAAAACTTTATTTTTGGAGTAATCCTCGCATTATCATCACTACCTGAGGCTCTGATGTTGGTTAGTTTTTTCCCTTCACAGACGTTTACTACCAAGTCGCCTGGACGAATATGCTCACCAATTATTTGACCGCCATAAACTGTTTCGCCTGGATCAATAAAAAATGCACCACGCTCTTGTAATTTATCAATAGAGTATGCAGTTGAACTACCGGCTTCTTTAGCCAGCAATACACCCATGTTTCTTCCGGGAATTACACCTTTTACAGGTTCATAGGAGTTGAAACGATGTGCCATAATAGCTTCACCGGCTGTTGCAGTTAATACTGCATTTCGAAGTCCGATTAAACCTCTTGCAGGAATATTAAATTCAAGTCTTTGTAAATCGCCTTTGGGCAACATGCTTGTAAGTTCACCTTTTCGCTGTGTAGCAAGTTCTATAACCTTGCCTGCTACTTCTGAGGGGGTATCTACAACCAAATGTTCTATTGGCTCGCAACGCATGCCTTCTATTTCTTTATACAAAACCTGTGGCTGGCCTAATTGAAGTTCATAGCCCTCTCTGCGCATTGTTTCAACAAGAATAGAAATGTGTAGGATTCCACGACCATAAACAAGATAAGCATCCGGTGAATCAGTTTCTTCAACACGCATGGCCAGATTCTTTTCTGTTTCTTTATAAAGGCGATCACGTAAATGGCGAGAGGTAACAAACTTTCCTTCTTTACCAAACAACGGACTGTTGTTGATGGTAAAAAGCATACTCATTGTTGGCTCATCAACGGCAATAGATTTTAATGCCTCAGGACTTTCAAAATCTGCAATGGTGTCGCCAATTTCAAAATCATCTACACCTACAATTGCTGCAATATCACCACTGCTTACACTTTCAACTTTTTTTCTGCCTAGTCCTTCAAAAACAAACAATTCTTTTATTCTGGATTTTTTTGCACTTCCATCGCGTTTCATCAATGTTACAGGCATATTCTCCTTCAATGTTCCTCTCACAATTCGGCCAATTGCAATTCGGCCAACATAGTTGCTGTAATCTAAAGATGTGATAAGCATCTGCGGTGTGCCTTCAAGAGATTTTGCCGGAGGTGTTTTTTCAATGATGGCATCAAGTAAAGCTGTAATGTCAGATGTTTCTGTACGCCAGTCGGTACTCATCCAGCCATGCTTACTGCTACCATACAATGTTGGAAAGTCTAACTGTTCTTCTGTTGCTTCAAGGTGAAAAAATAAATCAAAAACCGATTCATGAACTTCGTCCGGACGACAGTTTTCTTTATCAACTTTATTAATGACTACGATAGGTTTGAGTCCTAGAGCCAGTGCTTTCTGCAAAACAAAGCGAGTCTGTGGCATGGGACCTTCAAAAGCATCAACTAATAAAATTACACCATCAGCCATAGTAAGTACACGCTCTACTTCACCGCCAAAATCTGCGTGGCCCGGTGTGTCAATGATATTAATCTTAACATCTTTGTACTGAACAGATACATTTTTAGCCACAATAGTAATCCCTCTCTCTCGTTCAAGATCATTATTGTCAAGAATCAATTCTCCTGTTTGCTGATTTTGTCTGAAAACCTGTGTCTGATGTAGTATTTTATCAACTAATGTTGTTTTACCATGGTCAACGTGGGCAATAATTGCCACATTTCTGATATTTTGCATGAAAATTTTATTTGGGGTGCAAAGATAAGACTTTTTACAGCCCGAATATTGATTATCAATAATAAAAGTAAAAAATCAGCTCTTTTTTTGTGGAGTAAGCCCAAGCTCAGAGCCTTTTTTAAGCATTAATTCAAAAGCGGCCTGTTGGTCATTTGCGCATTCGCCATCTAAAATAGCCTCGCGTACAAAATCCTTTATGATTCCAACATTAGGTCCGGGTGAAATACCAAATGTATCCATTATTAATTGTCCTGTAATGGGTGGTTGCCAGTTTCTTATTCTGTCTTTCTCTTCAACTTCTTTTAGCTTTTGTATAACCAGCTCAAAGTTGTTACGGTATTTGGCCTTCTTGTATTCATTTTTTGTAGTCACATCAGCCTGACACAACAACATTAAATCATCAATATCATCACCCGCATCAAACAACAATCTGCGCACTGCTGAATCGGTAACTATTTCTTGAGCAAGTACTATGGGTCTCAGGTGCAGTAAAACTAATTTCTGAACGTATTTCATTTTTTCATTGAGAGGTAATTTTAATTCTCTGAAAATAGGAGGGACCATTCGTGAGCCTTTGTCTTCATGCCCATGAAAAGTCCACCCATGCCCCGGCTCAAAACGCTTTGTAGCCGGTTTAGCAATGTCGTGCAGAATAGCAGCCCAGCGCAACCACAAATTATCAGTGACTTTAGCAATGTTATCCAGTACTTCCAATGTGTGATAGAAGTTATCTTTATGACCTTTGCCTTCAAAAAAATCAACTCCCTTCAGGTTGTAGAGCTGAGGAAATATTAACTTCAGCAATCCTGTATCCATCAGCAATTTGAATCCGGTTGATGGAACAGGTGAAGCAATAATTTTATTCAGTTCATCGGTGATGCGTTCTTTGGAAACTATACCGATTCTGTTTTGTTCGTTATGAATAGCTGCAAGAGATTTTTCTTCAATGCTGAAGTTGAGTTGTGATGCAAAGCGAATGGCACGCATCATGCGAAGCGGATCATCGCTGTAAGTTGTTACAGGGTCTGCAGGTGTGCGAATGATTTTATCATTCAGATCCTGCATGCCATTAAACGGGTCTATCAGTTTTCCATAATCTTCGCTGTTGAGGCTAAATGCAAGCGTGTTGATAGTAAAATCACGCCTAAGCTGGTCATCTTCTATGGTGCCTGGCGAAACCTTTGGCTTGCGCGAATGTTGATTGTATGACTCTTTTCTTGCACCTACAAATTCTATTTCAAAACCTTCAGATTTTACCATTGCTGTACCGAAGTTTTTAAAAAAAGCAAACTCTCCATCAAGCGCAGCAGCAAGTTCTTTAGCTACGGCAATGCCGTCACCGTTAACTACAATGTCAATATCCTTTGAAGGTCTTTTTAAAAAACAATCACGCACAAATCCTCCAATGACAAATGCTTTTAAATTATGCTTCTGGCAAAGTGAAGCAATCTGCCGGAACAAACTATGTTCCAACAATTCTGTTTGCAGATTATTTTCTGATAACTTTAACTTCGCCATTGTTCAAAATCCTGATTATGGAGGATGGGGTGTGTTTCATGTTTTCCTGTTGCCTGTATTTTACTACATAGTCAACTCCTGAGAGTATGGAATGTTCAATGTCATTAAATACAGCCGGTGAGGACATGTCGCTCAGGTTTGCAGAGGTGGAGATTATTGGTTTTCCAAATTTATGAATCAGCATTTTACAAAATGAATCTTTCACCAATCTGATGGCCGCAGTTCCATCATCAGCAATTGCCTTTTCTGAGATAGTGCTGATTTTTTCATAAATTATTGTTACAGGTTTTTCGGAGTATTCAATAATATCCCATGCAACCGCTGGAACATTTTGTACGCAACGATTCAACATAGCTTCATCACTTACAAGGGTAATCAAACTTTTTGATGCACTACGGTTTTTAAGTTTAAATATTTTTTCTACCCCTGCATCGTTTGTGGCATCGCATCCAATTCCCCAGATTGTGTCAGTAGGATAGACAATTAGTCCGCCATGTCTTAATATTTCAAGGCAGGATTTAATATCTTCTTTAAAAATTTCGGAGCTTGTATTTTTCATCACAATGCAAAGAAAACAGATTGAACGAATTTTTACTATTTAATTATTGAGCTAAAGATTTCAGAAAGAAATCAGTTGTTATTGCGGATGCCATCAAGCACTTTTTCCATTTTAGAACCGCGACTGCCTTTAACTAAAATTGTACTTTCATTAATAGCATGATTTTGTAAATAGTTGCAAGCATCTTCGGCTGTTTTAAACCGCAGTGCATGATCATTGAGTGTAGTGTGCAGGAAATTTTCACCTACTAAAATCAGTAAGTCTTTTTCCATATTGCTCAATAAGTCAACAATATGTTGATGTTCTGTATTTGCATCCTTTCCAAGTTCAAGCATCTCTCCAAGAATAATTACTTTATTGCCCTCATAATTTTCTGAAAGATTTTTTAATGCGGCTTCCATACTGGAAGGATTGGCATTATATGCATCAATGATAATGGTATTACTTCCTGAAATCTCTATTTGCGAACGTTGATTTTCCGGGATGTAACCTTCAATTGCTGTCTTAATTTTGTCAGATGTAACATTAAAATATCGGCCAATGCATATTGCAGCTAAAAGGTTTTCAAGATTGTAGTCACCGGTAAGGTGAGTTGTTATTTCTGCAATCTTATTTTGATTCTCGAACCAATTAAATTTAACCACAGATGCTGGAGTAGAAAGCTCGCCATAGATGCAGGTGTCCGGTTGCGTACTGTAGAAAATTACTTTTTGATAATTATGGAGGTTGTTTGTCAGTAGTTCATTGTTTTTACGGCAGAAAATTATACCGTCATTTTCCATCAGGTGTCTGTACAATTCGGTTTTTCCTTTAATAACTCCATCAATACCTCCAAATCCTTCGAGATGAGCTTTGCCGATGTTTGTGATGAGTCCGAAGTTAGGCATTGCAATCTTTGACAGCTCATGAATTTCTCCCTGATGGTTAGCTCCCATTTCAATTACTGCAATTTGATGTTCATTTTTTAATCGCAATAATGTTAGCGGAACACCAATGTGATTATTGAGATTACCTTCGGTAAATAGAACGTTATATGACGAACCAAGTACACGGCTTATTAATTCTTTGGTTGTAGTTTTTCCATTACTTCCAGTTAAGCCAATAACCGGTATTTTCAAAACTTGCCTGTGAAAGGAGGCTAATTGTTGCAAAGTTGTTAGTACATTTTCGACCAAATAAATGTTCTCACCATTTATTGTGGAGTCATCCACAATTGCTGCAATGGCACCCTGCTGTATTGCTTGTGTTGCAAATATGTTCCCATTAAAAGAAGGTCCCTTTAATGCAAAATAGATATTTCCTTTGCAAAGTTTCCTTGTATCTGTACAAACGCCTGTTGAGTTCAGGAATAAACTATGTAAATGTGCTATCATTTATATTCAATAACTTTCAAAAAGAAAGCCCCAAAAAAGGGGCTTATGTAATTTTATTTAAACATGGAAGGATATTATCCTTTCTTAGATGCTTTTTGATTAAAACCAACAGGGCTGCCTACACGTACCATTGAACAACGGAAACCAATCCAATCAGTAGATTGTTGTTGATCTAAGAATCTTCTTGTACCTGGCGACATCCAATATGCACGATCTTTCCAGGAACCTCCTTTAATTACGTGGGCATTGTCATCAATCATTGTTGTGCCACCCATTTTATATTCAATATTATCAGGCTCATCACCATCAATATCGTTAATGTAATCAGCTTTAGTATAATTTCTACGTGATTCATTTTCTTTTTCATCTACTTCGCGCCATACCATTCGGCCAAGACTATCCTTTTCAGCATATTGACCTTCTTCATCAAGAAGCGGTGTTACAAATACGTTACCTCTATATGGATTAAAGTCATCCATGTCTTCAGGAGATAATGGGCGATAAACATCTTTAACCCACTCAGAAACGTTACCTGCCATATTATATAAACCATAGTCATTTGGCAAGTAAGAAAATACCGGGGCAGGACGGTCTGCATTGTCATTTAATGCACCAGCTGTTCCCATCATGTCACCACGACCTCTCTTAAAGTTCGCAAGCATTTCACCTTTATATTTTTCAGAAGAGTTTCTCACTACGTGACCATTCCAAGGGTAAATTTTTCTGTCGGTAACACGTTCATAAACGGTATTTCCAATTAAGCCCAATGCGGCATATTCCCATTCTGCTTCTGTTGGAAGTTCGTAGCGTGGCAATAGAATGCCATCTTCCATACGAACATTACGTTCATCACGATTTGGGTTCAAATCCTCAAGTTTACTTTTTACCAAACCTTCGTATTGCCCGGCAAGATAAGCATCAGTATTAAAGTTATCTTCGTTTACCTGTGCAGGGTTAACACGTAATATTCCTTCGCGAACTAAGATTTGTTCATTTACACGGTCGGTACGCCAGCTGGCAAAATCATTGGCTTGTAACCAATTTACACCAACAACAGGATAGCGCTGATAAGCAGGGTGACGTAAATATAACTCAACCATTGGTTCGTTATAACCTAATTTACTTCTCCAAACTAAAGTGTCAGGTAATGCTTTTTTATAAACCTCAGGATAGTCAGTGCCATAAACGCGATCCAACCAATAGAGATACTCTAAATAATGTACATTGGCTATTTCAGTTTCGTCCATGTAAAAAGATGAAACAGTTACTCTGCGCGGAATATTATCCCAGTCATAAGGAATTTCTTGTTCTGTACGGCCCATAGCAAATGTTCCGCCTTCAACAAGAATTAAGCCTGGACCTGTTTCCTGTTCAGTATATGGAGTAACTTCAAATCCGCCATTCTTTTCATCATTATACTTCCATCCTGTGGTTGAAGATTTCTCTTTTTGCTTGCAAGCATTTGTTGCCATCACTGCTAGTGCAACGAAGGCAAGGGTTTTTGCATTTTTACGGAGATTCATTTTTACGTATTTGGAAACTTAATATGGTTTTATCATTAAACTAAAATGTGGGGCAACTTATTGCCTTGAACCGTTTTTTCTTTGGACGGCATTCAAACTGCAAACCTAAAGAAATTTCATGAGATCCGGCAGTAACATTATTATTTAATTTAGAAACGGTAACATCATAGGAATAACCGAACTTAAACATGTCTTTTTGTAACCCGATGAGGGCAATGAAACTGTCGCTTGACAGAAATTTTTTACCTGTATAACCTCTGTACCACAAACCACCTACAATGGGTGATTTTATGACATACAGTCCAAAGTTGAGTTGGTTGAAACCTTGCTGTTGCTGATAAAGAAAGTTTGGAGAAATGAATGTACCTTCCAATTTACCTCTATAAGTTGAAGCACCTTTTAATGGTAATAAAGCACCAACGTGTGCTGTATATTTTCTTGGTAGCGGACTTGATCCCTCAACAATAAATGCCTGATCGGGCTCTGTAATATGATGAACAGCAAAACCGCCATAAACTTTAGAGCTGTAACCTATAACACCGGCAGAAAAATCAGCAAAGCCTCTTTTTTCTGCAGGACGTACTTCTTGTGTTTCGAACACATAACCATAGCGTGGATCAATCATATCGCCAAAGGTCAGTTTGTCCCAGTCTAATTTTTCCTGAACATAGGTGGCTTGCAGACCGGCACGAATTGAGAAATTTCTTGAAATGTTTAAGTTATAAGAATAGATACCGGAGAAATTGGTGGTGTTCAGAGTTCCGTTACCAGCTTTGTCATTCATGATGATTAAGCCCAAGCCACCTGAAATGGCTTCAACATGCTGATCGTATGAAGCACTTAATGTAATGAATGTTTTATTTAAACCCGGCCATTGGTTACGGTAGTTCAATGCCAGCCTTGGGCAACGTACCGAACCGGCAAATGCAGGATTCAGATATATCGGATTGGCATAAAACTGCGAAAACTGCGGATCCTGGCCAAAACAAATAGCTAACTCCAGGCTGATAATCATGGTAAGTACAATACGCTTAATCATAGTTCATTTACTTTTCAAACTTAATTTTATACGTATAGTACTAAAATAGTTACAATTCTGCACGAATATATTGGTGGTTAAAATCTAATCGGAACAAAGTTAGGCATTAATTATTTTAATTTCAAACAAAATAAAATCCAATATTGCATGTTTCATACATGTTGTATTGTTTGAGAAGCATATTTTTGAACCCAATTACCATAACATGAAAAGTTTTTTTGCACTTCTTTTTTTAATAGGATTGACGTATGTTGCAGATGCGCAACAAGATGCGTTAATTAAACGCACTTATTCTATTGATTGGCGCAGTAATGTTGTTCTGAATGGCGAAAGCAGGCTTAATTTTACCAATTGCTTTTATAAACCGGACAGCAAGATGCCCTATTTCTCTATCGGCCTGCCTTTATCTGATAATACAAAAGTGGCAGACGTTACTATTGAAAATCCTGTTTATGAGTCATTAAATAGTATGAATACAACCGATGAGGTTACTTCAGAAATACATCCCGCAACAAAACTTTCTTACTTTAAAGGTAAACCGTCTTTGTATGTTGAGTTTGTTCCAATAAGAAAAAATCTTGTGACCGGTCAAATAGAAAAATTAGTCTCATTTAATTTAAAAGTGACATCTGGTCAACAAAGTCTGAAAATAGGTGCTACATCTTCACAGGTATATGCTGCAAACTCAGTTCTTGCCTCTGGTGAATGGTATAAAATTTCAGTTACTGAAGATGGTGTTTATAAAATTACATACAGCTTTCTGAAAGATCAGTTAAAAATTGACTTAACAACTTCATCGCCTCAGTCATTCAGACTATTTGGAAATGGGGGCGGCATTTTACCATTATTAAACTCTCAGTTTCGATATGATGATTTGCAAGAAAATGCTGTTTTTGTAAATGATGGAGGTACAGCAGGAAAATGGGATGATCAGGATTATATTTTATTCTATGGTCAGTCACCGGTTCAATGGCTTTTTAATACGGCACAAAACAGATACTACCACCAGGCAAATTATTATTCCGATTCAACATTTTATTTTATTACACTTAATGGAGGAACAGGAAGTCCAAAAAGAATTCAGCAGGCAACATCATTATCGGTGACACCGGATTTTGTAGTAAACAGTTTTGATGATTATCAATACCATGAACTAGATAAAGTAAATTTTGTTAAATCGGGACGTGAATTTTATGGAGAGTCATTCGATATAAATCTTAACCAGTCTTTTTCATTTACTTTTCCAAATATATTGCAGCAAAGTGTGACAATAAAAACAATTTTTGCCGGTCATTCGCCCGGTGTTACCAGTTCGGCATCGGCACGATATCTAAATCAGACCTTGTTTTCTGGTACCTATACAACGGGTTCACAATACACAGATGATTATGCAATGGAACGAACAACTACTTCAACGTTCTTACCTTCTGCCGGTGATGTGGTTAAAATTGACTTTACGTTTACTCCAGCTAATACAGAGTGCATTGGCTTCTTGAACTATATAGAATTATTGGCAAAACGTGCACTAACATTTGCAGGTAATGGTGTGACTGATCAAATGTTTTTCCGAAGTATGGAAGCTACCGGTGCCGGTAAAACGGCTCAGTTTAATATAGCTTCGGCACCTGCAGCAATGATTGTTTGGAATATCACCGACAAATTAAACGTAAGACAACAAATTCACAATAGTGGTTCGTTTATTACACAGGTTGACAGTACACAGCAATTTTTAGCTTTTGGAGGAAATAATTTTTTAACACCCGGTGCAATTGGTACTGTGCCAAATCAAAATTTACATGCTTTGCCACAAGCCGATTTCATCATCGTAACACATCCATTGTTCGAAGATCAGGCAAACCGTATTGCAGATATGCATAGAACTTTAGATAACATGTCTGTTAATGTGGTGAGAACAGATTTAATTTATAATGAATTCTCTTCGGGAGCACAGGATATTGCAGGCATACGCAATTTTGTAAAAATGTTTTATGACAGAGGAATTGGAAATGGTACTGAGCCAAAATATCTTCTTTTATTTGGCGATGGCTCCTATGATAACAAATATCGCAGACCAAACAACACCAATTTTATCCCAACCTTTGAATCTGAAAACTCTTATTCGTTTTTAAGCTCATTCGTTGCTGACGATTTTTATGGTTTGATGGACGACAATGAAGGGTTGTGTTCAAGTAGTGAAAAAATTGATATTGGTGTAGGTCGTATCATAGCACAAAACATCGGTGAAGCCAAAACGGTTACAGATAAGACAATTCAATATGCGTCATTGCCACAAAGCAGTGGTTGTCCGGGTTGTGATGGTAGTGGAGGAACATTAGGCGACTGGCGCAATGTGGTAACTTTTATTGCTGATGATGAGGATGGACCATTGCATGTGCCACCTGCAGAGTCATTCGCCAACTACATCAATACTTATCATAAAGCATATAATATTGATAAAATATATTTGGATGCATACAAGCAAATTTCAACACCTGCCGGTCAGCGTTATCCTGATGTGAATGATGCCATCAATAAGCGCGTAAACAAGGGTTCATTAATCATTAATTATGTAGGTCATGGTGGTGAAACCGGATGGGCAGAAGAACGCGTACTTACCAATGATGATATTAACTCATGGACAAATATTAATAAATTGCCGGTATTTATTACGGCAACTTGTGAATTTAGCAGATGGGACGATCCGGCAAGGACATCATCTGGCGAAAAAATATTATTGAGTTCTACAGGTGGTGGTGTGGCATTATTTTCAACAACACGTTTGGTATTTGCAAGTAGCAATGAAGTCCTGAACAGAGCCTTGATAAAGTTCATGTTTGATGACCCGTCTTTTAGATTGGGCGATATTATGGTAGCCAGTAAAACCGACCCCGGAAATTTGAATCTGAATACACGCAATTTCAGTTTGCTCGGTGATCCTGCATTACGATTACATTATCCTAAATTCAGTATAGAAGCTACACAAATAAATGCCCAGCCTATAATTGCATTAAACGACACTTTAAGCTCGTTGGAGAAGGTAACAATAGCAGGAAGAATTGTCAAGGGTGGACAGGTTCAATCTGATTTTAATGGGTTTTTGTATCCTACAGTTTATGATAAAGCTTCAAGCATAACCATGTTGCGCAATGATTTATCAAGCCCTAACATAACTTTTAAGCTACAGAAAAATGTTTTATATAAAGGAAAAGCCACAGTAAAAAATGGTGAATGGTCTTTTACTTTTATAGTTCCTAAAGATATTTCCTATCAGTTTGGGTTTGGGAAATTAAGTTTTTATGCTGAAAATGGCGTTGAAGATGGTGCAGGATATTTCGATAGCATAGTTGTTGGAGGGTCTTCGGCCAATATTATTTCCGAAACAGACGGGCCAGAAATAAAATTATATCTTAATGATGAACGCTTTGCTTTTGGTGGTACTACCAATGAAAAGCCAACTATTGTATGCTTGCTCTCAGACTCCACTGGAATCAATACAGTTGGCAATGGAGTTGGGCATGACATCACTGCAATGATTGACGGCAAGGTTGACCCCGTTTATGTGCTTAATGATTATTATGAAGCAGACCTAGACAGTTATTCCAGTGGAAGAGTGGCCTATCCACTTTCAAAGCTTTCTGAAGGAAGGCATACGCTTAAAGTAAAGGCCTGGGATATTCTCAACAATTCAAGTGAGTCTTACACAGAGTTCGTTGTGGCTTCTGATGCATCATTAGCACTAAAGCATGTATTAAACTACCCTAATCCGTTTACCACACACACACAGTTTTCATTTGAATATAACAAGCCTTGTGAAGATTTAGATGTTCAGGTTCAGATTTTTACCATTTCAGGTAAACTGGTTAAAACCATTTCTAAGAAGATAATTACTCCGGGTACAAGAATTGATGATTTAACATGGGATGGTAGAGATGATTTTGGCGACAGAATTGGCCGTGGAGTATATATTTACAGAGTAAAACTAAACACTGCTGATGAGTCGGCTTCTGAAACACAAAAACTGGTGATTCTCAAATAGAAACCTTTTTTATTTTTTATCGTATATTTGCCAGCCGCTTCATAAAAATAACATCATAAAATAAAAACCACTTATTGTCGTTATTGAAATTTAGCTTTTAAAACTTATTACTGAATTACTTTATACATGAGATATAAATTATTATACGGTGCATTATCTTTAGCAGTACTTGCTATACAAAATCAGGCATCTGCACAAAATGATAAGGCCAACTTATTAGGTCAGATTAATACCATAACCACAGCAGTTCCCTTTCTAATGATTTCTCCGGATGCCCGTGCCGGTGGTATGGGTGATGCCGGTGTTGCTTCATCAGCAGACGTTAACAGTATTCACTGGAATCCGGCCAAGCTGGTGTTTGCAGACAAAAAGATGGGTGTTGGAATTTCTTATACTCCTTGGTTGCGTAAATTAGTACCTGATATCAATCTGGCATACGTAAGCTTTTTTACCAAGCCCAATGATGTTTCTGCAATTGGTGCATCGTTACGTTATTTTTCTCTAGGAAATATTGACTTTACTTCTGAAACAGGTGATCCAATGGGCTCCTATAAGCCCAACGAATTTGCTGTTGATGTAGCCTACTCTCGAAAATTGGGAGATGAATTTAGCGGAGGTATTGCACTTCGATATATCCATTCAAGTTTAACAGGAGGAATTACAGTAGGTGGCAATGCCACTAAAGCCGGAAATTCTGTTGCAGCCGATGTTTCTTTCTTTTATAAAACCAATCTTGAAATCTCAGGAAAAGATGCAGAGTTCGGTGCAGGTTTAGCTATCACCAATATTGGATCAAAAATGTCTTATACCGATAAAGGAACTAAAGATTTTATTCCTATTAATTTGCGTTTAGGCCCTTCTTTGAAAATAAAGCTCAACGACTATAACGAGTTGGCATTTTTGGTTGATTTCAATAAACTTTTGGTGCCCACACCACCTGTTTATTCTGATTCAACAATTGCAGGTGAAGAGAATCCAATAATTTTCGCAGGTAAAGATCCAAATGTTGGCGTGGCACAAGGGATATTTCAATCTTTTGGTGATGCTCCGGGAGGAGGAAAAGAAGAGTTACGCGAAATTAATATTGCCGGAGGTTTGGAATATTGGTATGATAAGCAATTTGCATTTCGTGCAGGATATTTCTACGAAAACAAAACCAAAGGCAACAGAAAGTATTTTACTTTAGGTATTGGCTTACGCTACAATATTTTCGGTCTTGATTTTGCTTATCTTATTCCGACAGAGCAACGCAATCCATTAGAAAATACCTTACGTTTTAGCTTGTCATTCAACTTTGATTCAATCAAAGGAAGCGATGGTAATAACGATTAAACAGTGACTTTCAGAGTAGGTTTTGGTTTTGATGTTCATCAGTTAGAGCCTGGCATACCGTTTTTTTTAGGAGGTGTTCGCATTGAACATCATCAGGGAGCCAAAGGTCATAGCGATGCCGATGTGATTATTCATGCCATTTGCGATGCATTACTTGGTGCAGCAGCACTCGGTGACATAGGCAAACATTTTCCGGATACAGCAAGTGAATTTAAAGGAATAGATTCCTCAATTTTGTTGGCAAAAGTTGTTTCCTTATTAAAGGACAAGTCAATTACTATTGGAAATATTGATGTCAGTGTGGTATTGGAAAAGCCTAAAATTGCACCCTATATTCAGGCAATGCGAGAAAAATTAGCTTCAGTAATGCAGATTGAATTAGATTGCATTTCTATTAAGGCAACTACCAATGAGAAAATGGGTTTTGTTGGTCGTGAAGAAGGTGTAGCAGCTTACGCAGTTGCTCTTATTAACCGGCAGTAGGATTGAAATTCTGTGGCTCATTACCACGTCCCGATTCGATTTTGTAATAAAATACTTCTGCAATTTTTTGTGCTCTTGATTTTGCTGTATCTGCATTTTTGCCTTCGAACAAATTATCTACTGTTGCTTCAAATAGATGAAGCCAGTGTTTAAAATGTTTCATTTCTATTGGTAATTGACTGTGTGCTTCAAATGCACTTCCATTATATAACGGTTCGTTGAAGAGTATGCTACGCCAGAAACCATACATTTTTTTCAAATGTTCGGGCCAGCGATCTTGTATGATGTTATTGAAAATTGGTCCCAGTAAATCATCTTCGCGAATAGCACTGTAAAATGTATCAACCATTAACGTCACATCATCAGGTGTAATTATGTCATGTTTATTTTCCATGCTCTTTTTTTAATTTTTCTTTAATTGTAACGTCTCTGTTATCATTATAAATAATTTTTAATTTCTTGGCTGATGGCTTTTTTAAGAATGAATTGAAAATACTCTGTGACTCTAAATGATTTTTTAAATAAGTCACTCCTTTTATTTGATTTATATTAAAAACCGAAGATTGCTTTCCAAAACAATAACCAATAACACCTTGATGTCTGAACACGTAAGTACATTCTTTACCATCCGCTAACGGATAGGCAATTGCAGCATCATGCCAGCCTTCGCCCATTTCTATACAAGCATCCTTAAAACGGTTGTTATAGTTAGCTTTTTCATGATAGTCAAGTTCGGTTCCATTGCATTGTTTAATTTGTTTATAAAAACAGTTGTCATTATAGTTTTCAAGATTATTGAGGCAACGACAAAGATTGAATTTTGCAGTCATGTGCGAAAGAAAATCATCAGCGGCTTTTCTTGTGCCAAAGAATCTTATCGGTTGCAACTCTGTTTTTGAAATCTCATGAATTGAAAAGCTTGACAATTCATTAATAAAGCCATTGATGTAAACCCCGAAGTTTTTTTCAGATTTAACTGCTCGGTTAAAGAAGGGTTGATATTCTTTAATGTATTCAACTTCGAGCAGGCATGCAAGCAATTCACATCCGGTGTCCATGAAACTTATATCGTGCATTAGCGCTTTAATCTTTTTTGATTTTGAATTGTTGTTGCGAAAATGTGATGTTACTCTCTTTTTGATATTTTTTGCTTTTCCGATATAGAGAATTTCATTATTGTTGTCTGTAAAAAAATATACACCCGGAGTTTCAGGTAACTTGTTTATTAGTTCATGCGGAATTTCAGTATTCTTAATAGGTACACTTCGGTGAAGCAGTGTGTGTTCAAGACCTTTTTCTGCAACTATTTTCTCTAAAATTTCACTCGCTGCAATTGCATCATTCAAAGCACGGTGATGCCCTTCTAAAAGTATTCCAAGATTTTTTGTGAGATTTCCTAATGAGTAAGAGCCAAAACCGGGGAAGAATTTTCTGCTCAAAGAACAGGTGCAAATTACTTCTGCATTAAATTCTATTCCGCAGCGTTTAAATTCTGATTTAATAAAACTGAAATCGAATGAAGCATTATGCGCCACAAAAACTTTGTCATTAAGCAATTGAAACAGTTGCCAGGCAATTTCATTAAAGCAGGGTGCATTTTCTACCAATTCGTTGGTAATGCCTGTCAGTCCTATGATAAATGATGGTATTTCTGTTTCCGGATTTATCAGTGTAGAAAAACGATGTTCTATTGTTTTGCCATTATGAATTACAACTGCAACTTCTGTAATACGACTACCTTGTGATAGGCTTCCTCCTGTAGTTTCTATGTCAACAACTGCGAACATGCCGTTACCGTTATCTTTTCTTATATTTCAATTTTATAAGCACAGTCAAAATGGCCTAAGGGGCATGACTTGTAGCCGTGCAAGCCACAAGGCCGGCAACTCATTTTACCAACTTGTTTAATGACACTTTTGTCAGACAATGGGCCAAAGCCAAATTCAGGAACTGTAGAACAGAAAAATGATGTGACAGGAGCATTTACTGCCGATGCAAGATGGAGTGGTGCAGAGTCGTTTACATAATTCATTTCGGCATGTTGCATAAGCGCTGCTGATTCTGTTAATGTCAGCTTCCCGCATAATATTTCAATATTCGGATGTGATGAAAGCAATCTTATTTCATTACAAAGTGCTAAATCAGTTGGTGCACCAAGAAAATATATTTTGATGTTGTCTGGAATAGTCAGAATTAACTCTGCCCATTTGGCCGAAGGTAGTTGTTTGGTAAACCAGACTGAAGCCGGTGCCATGCAGACAAAAGGTTTTGATTTTAATGGCAGTACTTTTTGAATTTCTGCCTCTGTAAAATGCAAGTGTGGTTTTTGATATTTAATATTTATTAAGTCAGAAATCAATGAAAAGTTTCGATATGTTTCATGGTTTTTGCCGATAATATGTGCTGATTTTTTATCGTAACAAAATGAAAATGGGTTTTTATCGAAACCTCTTTTATTATTCGATTTCGCGAATAAAGTCATTAAACCTGTACTGAAAAATCGTTGCAAGTTAACAACCAAGTCATATTTTTCTTTTCTGATTTGAAGAATGAGGTTTATGAGATTAAAAAATTTATTTTTCTTTTTATCCCACACATACAATTTGTTGACAAAAGGATGGTTTTTTAATATTGTTTCATTGCCTTTTCTTAACACAAAATCAATCTCAGCCTTTGGAAAAGTCTGGTGTATGGATTCAATTAATCCGGTAGCTAAAATTACATCTCCAATAAATGCTGTCTGTACAATTAATATTTTATGCATACTCTAAAGTCTCAGACGGCAACATCATATTCGCGCAAGGCATCGTTGAGTGATGTTTTATTGTCTGTAGATTGTTTTCTTTTACCTATAATTAGTGCACATGGCACCTGATAGATGCCGGCTGCAAAAGTTTTGGGAATTGAACCGGGAATAACCACAGAACGTGCAGGCACAATGCCCCGATATTCAACAGGTGAGTTTCCTGACACATCAATTATTTTTGTTGACATAGTAAGTACAACATTGGCTCCTAGAACTGCCTCTTGTTCAACACGAACGCCTTCAACAACAATACAGCGCGAACCAATAAAACAATTGTCTTCAATAATAACAGGTGATGCCTGAACAGGTTCTAAAACCCCTCCAATGCCAACCCCTCCACTAAGGTGCACATTTTTACCTATCTGTGCGCAACTGCCAACAGTAGCCCAGGTGTCAACCATGGTTCCACTGTCAACATAAGCGCCAATATTTACAAACGATGGCATCATTATCACCCCCTTTGCTACATAGCTCCCATAGCGTGCTATGGCATGTGGTACTACACGAACACCTAAATCTTCATATCCTGTTTTAAGATCTATTTTATCGTAAAACTCCATTGGTCCCGCGTGATGTACAGCCATTTTCTGGATTGGGAAATATAATATGACAGCTTTTTTTATCCATTCATTAACCCTCCAGCCATTATTGCCTTGCTCTGCAACCCTAATTTTTCCTTTATCAAGATCTTCAATAACAGAACGGATTACTGTTTTATGGGATTCATTGTTAAGTAACTCTCGGTTTTCCCAAATATCATTGACTGTTTTTTCTCTGACCGGCATAAATATTTTTTTCAGCTACAAATATAGCCACCTTAAAGCATTCATAGCTTGTTGTTTTTTATTTTTGCATCTTTCAAGACAGACATGCCACGCATACTTGCAGTTGATTATGGAAATAAAAGAGTGGGTCTTGCAGTTACTGATCCTTTACAGATAATTGCAACTTCGCTCACAACTGTTCATGCATCAAAGGCAGTGGCGTTTATTAGTGATTATTTTAATTCGGAAGAAGTAGAAGAAGTTGTTGTTGGCAAACCTGTACAAATGAATAACACACCATCTGAAATTGAGAAAAACATATTATTGTTCATTAAAAAACTCAATGAAAAATGCCCAAGTGCAAAAGTGGTTAGATATGATGAAAGGTTTACCTCAGTTATGGCACAACGGGCATTGATAGAAGCCGGTTATAAAAAAAAACAAAGACAAAATAAGGCATTGGTTGATCAGACCAGTGCTGTAATATTATTACAATCTTATTTGGAACATAAAAGAAACTTTTTGAAAATATGATATTACCGATTATTGCCTATGGTGACCCTGTTTTGAAGAAAGTGGGATCATCAATCGATAAAGATTATAAAGGACTTGGACAATTAATAGAAAATATGTTTGAGACTATGTATGCTGCATCAGGTGTCGGATTGGCTGCTCCACAAGTTGGAATTTCCATCAGACTTTTTGTTGTTGACACCAAACCATTTGCAGAAGACGAACCGGAATTGGAAAATTTCAAGAAAGTCTTTATCAATCCACAAATTATTGAAGAAGTAGGTGATGAATGGAAGTTTAACGAAGGTTGTTTGAGCATTCCAGGCATCAGAGAAGATGTTTTGCGAAAAAAAATAGTTCATCTGCGATATCAGGACGAAGAATTTAAGACACATGAGACAGTTTTTGAAGGATTAGCAGCAAGAGTGATTCAACATGAGTATGATCATGTTGATGGTAAGTTATTTGTAGAAAAATTGTCTCCTTTTAAAAAACAATTGATAAAAGGAAAGCTGCGTGACATTACCATCGGCAAAGTTGATGTTGATTACAAAATGCGTTTTCCAATAAAGAAATAGCAGCGATGTTAATATTTCTGATTGGTTTTATGGGAGCCGGAAAATCTACTCAGGCAAAAAAGCTAGCTGCCAGATTGAATTTTGAAAGTATTGACCTTGATGAATTAATTGAGCAAGTAAACAAACAGTCTATTTCAGAAATTTTTAAGGCAAACGGAGAACACCACTTTCGTAAAATTGAAAGTGAAGCTTTAAGAACAATTTCTGAGCAACAAAATACAGTTATCGCTACAGGTGGTGGTACACCTTGCTTTTTTGATAATATGCAATGGATGAATGAAAAAGGCATTACAGTTTATCTGAAGTTGCATCCGGGGACAGTTTATCACCGTATTGCACCATCTAAATCCAAACGCCCTTTAATCTGTGATATGAACGATGCAGATTTAATGGAGTTTATTATGGAAACAATGACTGTAAGAGCGCCTTTTTACAATCAGGCAAAGATTCAAATTTCGGGACTAAATCTTAAAACTGAAGACCTTGTGAATGCGCTTCAGCCATTTATAAAACAGTAATGCAATAGAATTTCAGGTTAACAGTTTTTGTTTATGTTTACCGTTCAAAACAAAAAATATGAAAATATTATTATTCTTTTTGCTACTGCCAACCATGTTAGTAGCACAAACATTTCAAAAAAATTCAGGTGAGAGCAATGAAGATTTTGTCAAACGAATTGCACCGGATTCGGCAAATGAAGTAAAATACCTTCTCAGTGATACTTTTAATACATCAACACAAAAAGTTGTTTATGCCTATAGCATTTTTGAACACGGCAATCTGATAACCAATAGCGACAGTACTTTAACGTATTTTTTATGTATTCTTACTCCAACTTCAGTGGGTGCAATGGATTACAGTAAACAGCAGTTTCGTATGGTGGCAAGCTATAAAAAGAAGGCAAGGATAGAAAATGCAGAAATTATTAAGTCTGGTAGGGAAAAGAAGCTTCAGGTGTATATTGCTGAACTGGTACGAGGTCCCGGAGGCGTACCAAGAGATGTGAAGCGCACTTTTGTTTACAAGCAGGAAAAAGAAAGTAGAATGTTTACTGATACTTTCAGAGAGGTATTGGGCGATTATTAAAAAACACTTTATGAATAAGGCACACGAACTTGATTTTAAAATTTTTGGTGATGACATTCAGGCTTTGGAAGTTGAGCTCGATCCATCAGAAGGAGTAAGGGCTGAAGTAGGTATGATGATGTATATGGAAGATGATATAGAAATGCAGACCAATACCGGAGGTGGAATTTTTAAGGGATTGAAGAGAATGATAACCGGTGAAAGTTTTTTCATCACCAACTATTTAAATCATGGAAAACAAAAGCGGAAAATAACTTTTGCTGCACCTTATCCGGGGAAAATAATACCTGTTAATCCGGCTGAATATGGAGGGCGTTTTTTGTGCCAGAAAGACGGATTTTTATGTGCTGCAATGGGCATCGAGATTAATGTTGCCTTTACAAAGAAATTGGGTGCAGGACTTTTTGGTGGAGAAGGGTTTATCCTACAGGAGTTAGCTGGTGATGGCTATGCCTTTATACATTCAGGCGGCACAATTATTAAACGAGAGTTGGCTGTTGGTGAAAGACTGCGTGTTGACACAGGATGCTTGGTAGCCTTTGCACCTACCATAGAATATGACATTAAGTTTATAGGAGGTTTTAAAAATGTTCTTTTCGGAGGAGAAGGGTTATTTTATGCACATCTTACAGGTCCGGGCACAGTTTATTTACAAAGTTTACCCTTTTCAAGAATGGCAGATAGAATTATTGCCGCATCAAAATTGGGTGGCGCAAGAGAAGAAAACAGGGGATTAGGTGGGCTTTTAGGTGGATTTATCAGTGGTAATGAATAATCGTATTATTTTGCCTGTTGTAAAATATTGGATAATGTGTTTTTCTTAATCGTAAGAATCTCCCACTCGCCCAAATTTTCAAATACTTGGAGGAAAATATTCAATAGCGAAACCAATTTAGGTTATTTTCGTATAGTTTTTATTAAACCACCAATGACAAAGGAAGATGGCATCGCAATTTATCCCGGTAGATTTTAACCCTTTTGAAGAAGTTATTCCGGACAATTTTTTTACCACATCAGAAGAGCAACGTGAAATCTGGACATCCGTACAAATCGGGGGTGATTCAGCATCATTAGCATATAACGAAAGTGTTACACTTTATCTGAAAGGATTGTGTAATCACGAGCATCTTCTAACAGCTTGCAAAAATGTTGTTCAAAGACATCAGTCACTTCGTTCCACTTTCAGTGCATCAGGCGAAACATTTCAGGTACATGAGCATGTAAATATTGAAATTCCAATTATTGATTTAACCGACCTGAGTCCGTCAGATAAAGATGCACGCATACTTCATTTTTCGCAGCGTGAAGTATCTATTCCATTTGATCTGATGAAAGGCCCTGTTATCCGATTTGCTATTTTTAAAATTTCCAATTCAGATACAGCATTAGTCATAACAGCACATCACATTGTTTGTGATGGATGGAGTATTGGCATAATCATGCAGGACATCAGTAAATTTTATTCTGCCTTGGTAAATAATTCGCAACCTGACCTTGAACCGGTAATACCATTTAGTAATTATGTTCAACGACAGGAAGCAAGGAAGTTGAGTGGTGAATATAAACATACAGAGGATTATTGGCTCAATTTATACTCAACAGATATACCTACAGTTGACCTTCCGGTTAACAAAGCCCGCCCTGCTGCACGTACCTTCAATGCGAAACGATTTGATATAACTATTGATGCAGGTTTGGTAAATGATTTAAGAAAACTTGGAGCAAAGAACGGAAGCAGTTTTGTAAATACCTTGTTTGCTTCATTTGAAATTTTTCTTTTTCGTTTAACATCCAATCCATCATTAGTATTAGGACTTCCTGCTGCCGGACAGTCGGCTTCCGGAATGTATGCTATGGTTGGTCATTGCGTTAACCTTTTGCCAATTAAAAGTTTCGTTGATGAAAACATCTCGTTCAGCGAATATTTAAAAACCAGAAAACCTTTGATGTTTGATGCATTCGACAATCAGGAATTTACGATGGGAAGTTTGCTTGGAAAACTACCATTGCAACGTGACCCTTCAAGAATTCCATTAGTGCCCGCTGTGTTTAACGTTGATCTTGGCATGACACAAGGTGTTTCTTTTCATGGTCTGAACTATGAATATACCTCAAATGCCAGAAAGTTTGAAAACTTTGAGTTGTTTGTGAATGCAACAGGAATGGGTGATAAACTCATCATTGAATGTACTTACAATACCGACCTTTTTGAAGAAGAGATGATGCAACTGAGAATGCAGGAATTTGTAATGCTTCTTAATGGATTGGTTGAATATACTGATAGCCCGATAAAGCATTTGCCATTACTTACTGATGATGAAAAAAGAAAATTGTTTATCGAATGGCCTGTGGTGAAAGAGAATAACCTTCGCAATGAATGTATTCATACTTTAATAGAAAAGCAGGCATCCTCACATCACGACACAGATGCAATTTGGTTTAATGGACAAACAGTCAATTACAGTCAACTAAACCAACGAGCCAATCAGTTAGCGCATTTTCTAATAAAGTCAGGTGTTAAACAGGAAACTTTAGTTGGCATTTGTCACGACAGGACAGACGATTTAATTGTTGCCATGCTTGCCGTTCTAAAAGCAGGAGGTGCTTATGTGCCTTTAGACCCAAATTATCCTGCTGACAGGATTGCATATATCATGAGCGATGCAAAAGCACCACTTTTGATTACTTCTTCAAAATATTCTGAACAGCTATCCAAAACGGGAACAAAGTTAATTTGCTTAGATCAACAAATAACGGAGATAGCTAAGGAGAAAACATCAAATCCTGATTTAAAGAATTCTTCGGATCAGTTAGCATATATCATCTATACGTCAGGGTCAACAGGAAAACCAAAGGGCGTGGCAATTGAACACCGTAATGCTGTTGCTTTAATTGACTGGGCAAGTACCGTTTATTCTTCAGAGGAGCTTGCCGGTGTGCTTGCTTCAACATCAATATGCTTTGACTTATCCATTTTTGAAATATTTTTTACGTTAAGTAATGGTGGACGCATTGTTTTAGTGAAAGATGCCATGGCTTTAAATGCTTTACCTGAAAGTGCTGGTGTAACATTGGTCAACACAGTTCCTTCCGCTATTGCAGAACTTCTCAAACTTAATAATGGAGTTCCATCAAGTGTAAAAACAATAAACCTTGCAGGCGAACCATTGCCGGTTGAGCTTGTTCAGAAAATTTATTCGCAAACAACGATACAGAAGGTGTATGACTTGTACGGACCATCTGAAGATACTACCTACAGTACATTTACACTCAGAAAATCTGATGGCCCATATACAATAGGAAAAGCTATCACAAATTCGCAGGTTTATATTTTAGATAAAAACAGAAGGCCGGTTCCAATTGGTATTGCCGGAGAGCTTTATATGGCAGGTGATGGTCTGGCACGAGGTTATCTCTATAAACCGGAAATGACAGAAGAGCGTTTTGTGCCTAATCCATTTATTCCCGGACAAAGAATGTACAGAACCGGTGACCTTGGGAAGTATATGGCTGATGGAAATATAGAATTTTTAGGCCGGATTGATAATCAGGTAAAGATTCGAGGATTCAGAATCGAGCTTGGTGAAATAGAGTCCATGTTGCGATTAAGAAAAGAGATAAAAGAACTTGTGGTGATGGCACGAGAAGATCAGCCGGGAAATAAAATTCTGGTTGCATACCTTTCTGCCAATATAGGAAAGCAAATTGATGTAAACGAATTACGACAATATCTGCGAACAGAACTTCCCGAATACATGATACCAACGGTATTCATGATTTTAGAAAATATTCCACTGACACCTAATGGAAAAATTGACAGAAAAGCATTGCCGGTTCCAGATGTGGAAATCAAAGCAGAAAGTGCAAATTTTGAAGAACCTCACAATCCTTTAGAAAGTTTGCTTGCAGGTATTTGGAGTGAAGTGCTGGGAATTGATAAAATTGGTATTCATGATAACTTTTTTGAACTTGGAGGACACTCTTTACTTGGAATAAGAATGATGGGTGCCATAGAACAAAAGACAGGAGTTAAGTTAGATTATCCAACATTATTTCGTGCTTCAACCATTTCGCAATTAGCAAAAGTGATCAATGCAGAGGAGTTGAACATTGACTGGCCTATAGTGGTTCCCTTACAACCCAATGGAAAAGAAAGACCGTTGTTCTTTATTCACATGCACAATGGAAACATTCAGCGATGGAGAGTGCTTTTAAAGCATTTAAATAAAGACCAGCCTGTTTATGCTATTCAACCTCGCGGACTTGATGAAAAGTACGACTATCATTATTCTGTTGAGGCTATGGCAACATTCTATATAGATGAAATTAAAAAAATTCAACCTGTAGGACCTTATCGCTTTGCCGGATTATGTTTTGGCGGAACAACTGCTTTTGAAATGGCGCGACAGCTAAAAGCAAAAGGCGAAACAGCTGAACTTGTTTTTATGATTAATAACTATGCACCGCCAGCCAACCCAATGCAATATAAAATTCGCGAAACATGGGATGAGTTTAAAGGCATGACATTGGAAAGTAAACTCGAGTTTGCACTGGAAAAAACGAAAAATGCAGGAAAAAAAGTTTTAAGTAAGCTAACAAAGGTTTTTGATTCCGGAAACACAGCAACTGCTGATGTTAAAGTAAATACTAAGCCAGACATTCGTTGGGTAAATTCAGTCGCCTTACTCAATTATCAGCCCGAAGGTGAATATTCTGAAAAGGTGGTTTTAGTAAAAACCGGTGAAGAAATTGCCAAACATTATGATGAGACATTAGGTTGGAAACGTCTGATAGGTGGTGAGATAGAAATTCTCCAGATTCCTGGAAGCGATAACGATACAATCATTACCCATAAAGAATATTATACACAGCTAGCGCAGTATTTAAATCAGGCATTAAACAATATTAAATAATCTCTGAGATGGAATTGCAGTTACCTCCGGCAGAGGATTTTTGTAATGGTTTGTCAATTCAGGATAATGAATGTTTGGTATTTGTATTTTCTTCTGACGTGTTTGCAGCAATAGAAGGAGATTTGAAAAAACTGTTAAGTAAGGGGGAAACAGAGCGTCTTCTTAAATTCAAATTTGAAAAAGACAGCCGGACATATTGTATTGCACATGGGTTAAAAAGATTGCTGCTGGCGTCATTACTCAAAACAAACGAACAAATAGAGATTGCTGCACACAGTAATGGAAAGCCATTTGTAAAGCATCAGCATAAGAGTATGGCTATACATTTTAGTTTAAGTCATTCGGATAAAATGATAGCACTGGCATTTCAGAAGAACCACCCATTGGGGGTTGATATAGAAAAAATTCAACAGGCAGATAAATATGAAAATGTAATACAGCAATATTTTACTTCTGATGAGCAAAAACAAATTGCACATTCAGACAATGCTGCATTTTTTAAAATCTGGACTCAAAAGGAAGCCATTGGAAAAGTTAGCGGTCGGGGGATTGCTAATTTGCCTGAAAATACCATTCCTGAGAACTATGAAATAAGCACAGTGCCTCTGGATGGATATATTTTAAGTACATGTTTTTTCAGAGATAATGAGATTCGTTTTATGACAATTAATGTGCAGAATGTTTTAGATCAGATAAATATACTATCTTTGCGGCCTTAATTAACATTATAATCAACCGGATAATTTTTTGAAAAACACTGATAATTCCGGTTCTTCCTACTTCACATGAATAAGACTTCTTTCCATGAGCTTTCGTTAAGTCATGAAATGCTTCAGGCTATTGACGAAATGGGTTTCACCGAGGCTTCGCCCATACAAGCACAAGCCATACCTGTATTAATGCAGGGCGAGGACGTAATTGGGCAAGCACAAACCGGCACCGGAAAAACTGCGGCTTTTGGTATTCCTTTGCTCGAAATGCTCGATCCTAAAGCTAAAACTACCTCTGCAATAGTAATGTGCCCAACCCGTGAGTTGGCAGTGCAAGTTGCACAGGAAATTAAAAAGTTGGCCAAATATAAAAAGGGCATGGTAGTACTTGCTGTGTACGGTGGCGAACAAATTCAAAAGCAGATAAATGCATTAAAACGCCCTGTACATGTAATTGTTGGTACACCGGGCAGAATTATGGATCACTTGGACAGAAGAACTATAAACCTGTCTAAAATTAAGATGGTAGTGCTTGACGAGGCAGACGAGATGTTGAATATGGGTTTCAGAGAAGACATGGAAGCTATTTTGCAACATGCACCTGACGAGAGGCAGACGGTTTTATTTTCGGCAACCATGCCAAAGCCTATTCTTGAAATCACCAAAAAATTTCAAACCAATCCTAAGTTAGTTAAGGTCACCAAACAAGAGCTTACTGTTTCATCCATAGAACAAATCTATTACGATATTCCATCATCGCAGAAGGCAGATGTAATTGCACAGTTGGTTGAGTTACACAACTTGAAATTGATGCTTGTGTTTTGCAATACTAAACGTAAGACTGATGAGGTGACGGAGCAGTTTCAGCAGTTAGGTTATAAAGCAGAAGCTATACATGGAGATTTAAGACAAAATCAAAGAAACAATGTATTGGCTCGTTTCAAAAAAGGTGATGTGAATATGCTTGTTGCAACGGACGTTGCTGCACGAGGTATTGATGTTGAAAATGTGGATGCAGTATTCAATTTTGATTTGCCTTTGGATGAGGAAAATTATGTGCATCGTATTGGTCGTACCGGCCGTGCCGGAAAATCCGGAAAAGCCTTCAGTTTTGTTTCCGGACGTAATGATATGGCTAAAATCCGTGAGATTGAGGATTACTCAAAAGTGAGAATTGAAAGACATCAGCTGCCATCAGGAAAAGAGCGCATTGAGTTGGCTAAAATTAAATTGGCAGCAAGACTGAAAGTGCTACTTGAAGAAGGTGATTTGGAGCAGTATGAAAACATGTTTGCAACATTCAAACAAGAAGGATTAACATTACATCAACTTGCGGCTTCATTACTTAAAATGCATTTTGCACCTATGTTGCAACAAAGTCAAAGCAAGTCAAGCAGTCATTCTTCCGGCAGAGAAGAACGATCGGGAAGAGGCAAGCGCGATAGCGGAGGTAGTAAAGGTAAGCGAGGTAAACACAGTGGCGAATCAGATATGATACGTTTGTTTTTAAGCGTTGGCAAAAAAGATAAAGTAAGTAAAGGTGATATTGTTGGCGCTGTCTCAGGATTAAGTAATATGAGCAGCAGCAATATTGGTGTTATTGATATTTACGATAAGTTTTCTTTCATTGAAGTCAATGGAGAGTTTTTGAATGATGTGCTTTCCAATGTTAACGGCAATAAAATAAAAGGCCGTAAAGTAAATGTTGAAATAGCTAAAGACTAATTTATTCCTTAGTGAAAGTCAGTAAATAGTCTTTTTCTCTTCTGTAATGAATATTAATAGTATCATTTTTACTGTGCTGCACTTTAACAGTAGCTACGCCTGCATTAGACAATGAAAATGGTTGAATACGCACACAGTTTTTAAAGTCAATTCCTGATACATTGAAATATTTGATGGCAGCTTCTTTAATACACCAACATGTGAGTGCATGAAGATTTTTCTCCTGAAGAAAAAGAAAAGCAATCTCTTCATCATTTAGAAAATAATCCAAGCCCGATTCAATATTTCTATCTGTCATTTCAATATCAATACCGGCACTTCTTGATTGGGTAATCATTAATGCAGTATAATTTCCGGAGTGTGAAAAGGAAATTGCATTGTTGCCATCAATGTAAGGTTTGCCTGTATCGAGATAGTGTAGTTGAAGTGTATTATTTTTTGTTACGTGCCTCAGCAATTTTATGCTAAGCTCCTTTTGAAACAACTTTCTGCTTTTTTTATCTGAAGGATAGTTTGCTTGCACTATATACAATTGACAATTGTTGTTGATTTCATTCAGTATAAAAGAAAACTCCGTTTGCATGGTGCTAAAATAGCAGTTGTTTGTTGATGATGTTTAATTTTGCTTCATGACAGATCCTGACGTTTTTCAATTTGGTATCCGGGTTACATCCGAAGTGGCAACGGTTCAGATAGGAGAAGCAGCAATGACATACTTTAAAGTAACTAATATTGATGCCTTATATGCAGCATTAAGCCAGCTCGATAGTAGTGATGATAATGTGATGGATGAGCGCATACCCTACTGGGCAGAACTATGGCCCTCTGCAATTGCTTTGGCAGAATATGTAAGTGAACTTGAGAATTCTGAAGTTTCGTTTATTCACGAAATTGGTTGTGGTATGGCATTGCCTTCGGTGCTATGCGGCAAACTGGGTCATAAAGTTATGATGAGTGATTATGTAGAGGCGCCACTGCAATTTGCTGAGGCAAACTGGCATCTGAACAACACCTCCCAACCGCACACCATGATGCTTGACTGGAGAAACATACCTGACAATATTGAAAAATGTGATTTACTCTTGGCTGCCGATGTAGCCTATGAAAGCAGAATGTTTCCTGCCGTGATTAATGCTTTTCAACGCCTGACTAAAAATGGAGGAAAAATTATTTTCACCGAGCCCAACAGGAAGTTCACTTCAGAATTTTATAAGTTATTACAGAATAATTTTCCTGAAATTAATACCTCCGAGAGGTTGGTTTTTCTCAACAACCATCAGCATAAAATCAAACTCTCTGTCATAGATGTTTGATGTTTTAGAATGTGATTTTTAAATGGCTTTTAAAAAGCCAGCCAATTTTTTGCCGATAAGATTATTGTCATATTGTGTTCTGGCAAGTATTTGTGCTTCCCTTGCAATGTTGTTTAACAGGTTAGGATTGTTTAATAATGAAAGAATGGTTTTTGTAAAATCCTCCGGGGTATCGGCAATAAGAATATTTTTTTTATCAGTATAATTAATCCCTTCTGCACCGGTTGATGTTGATACGATAACTTTTCCTGCGGCAAGACCTTCGAGAATTTTTATTCTAATACCACCGCCACTCAGTAAGGGTACAACCATAATCTGTTTGTTTTCCATAAACTTCAGTGCGTCTTTTATTTCACCTGCAACAATCAGGTTTTTTGATTTAATACTGAAATATTTCGGGTTCATGTTTTTACCGGCCAGAAACAAATGCACCTTAGTTGATTTTTGTTGAATCAGTGGCCAGATATCTTTCAATAGCCAGTCAACGGCTTCAATATTAGGGAGCCAGTCCATTGATCCAAGATGAAATAATGAAAGACTATCAGCATCCATCTGTTCTATGTTCTTGTATTTGGCAGTATTCATTCCTGTTGGCGCCACTTCAATAGGAATATTACAGCCATCTCTCAGAAAAAGATTTTTATCTATCTCCGATATAGCGATGATTGCATCAAAGTTGTTTATCACCTTGTTCTCATAGCGTTTAAGTCTGTCGGATAAAAAATAAAGATAAGCCTTTTTTAATGGATTTTTTGTTGCTTTAGCAAGTCTTTTCCAGATAAGCCATTCCACATTATGCGCCCGCAATATGCACTTGGCTTTGCTGAATGTACGCACTGTTTGTAGGTAAGGGCTAAGAAATAATCCTTCAAACAATATGAAATCAAATGTTTCCGATTGCAGCAGTTCTTTCAGCTTTTGGTGAAACGCTTCCGAGTCAAAACGGACAATGTTATATGACTCGTTTGGTTTGAACAGATTGGCAAAAGCATCCCATGCGTTTACAGAGGCATCAAGAAAAACTGTTTCCAATTTATATTTTTCAAGCAATGCGGCATCAATGGAATTTATGTCCATAAAATGTTTTTTGGTGTTGAACGAAAGCATTTTTACCTCTGCGCCCGATGCCGTGAGTGATTCGGCAAGGTTGTACATGGCAATGGTGGCGCCATCATAAGGCGGCAACGGAATACGCAAACACAGTTGAAGGATTTTCAAATTACGGTAGGATTCTAAACTTATGTGCAAACGTAATAATTTAACGCCCTTAAATCCTGTTGATAAATTAATTTGGATATGAAAAGGAAACCCCATTAATTTTACAAAGCTTAAAAAATAACATTACTACCAAACTAAAATCCCAACTATCATGGAACCAACAGGCATTACCAAGCCCGTCTTATAACAGAGCTATTGTTAGCACGCCAATGATAAATCCTGCTCCTGTTTGGTATTATGGAAATGTTGCTGCTTTACTTCCAAATGAAATGACACCAGGTGGATGCATGGACTTTCAACCGGCAACACTTGGCTATGACTGCGACCCGTCTGCACTGCGCGCACAGCAGCAGTTGCTTACCGATGTGGCTGCCCGGGAGGGATATTATGACAGCCTTGATGCCGACATGCAGTACTGGGCGCAGAGGCAGGTGTATGAGCTGCTGCTGAGCGATGACAGTCTTATGCTGCAAGAAACCCCTGCCGACACATTGCTTACGCTGTGGAAAGACAGCGTGGCTGCGGGCAACATTGGCGCGTTCAGAACCGTTGCCGATTCGGCTATAGCCAATGCCGCTTATGCTGCTGAACTGAACTACAACATAACTCCTCTTAACCATGCCGAAGAAAACGAGCAGGCAGTGTATGCCCTGTATTTTGCATTAGCCGGTGAGCAGCCCGACTCGGCACAGTACGAAGCACTGAGCGCCATAGCTGCCGAAAATGCCATAAGCGGTGGTGGCGGAGTTTACATGGCGCGAGCCATGATTGATACCAATGCCGATGATGTTACCGGAATAGCAAGCCTGCGAATGGCTGCAAATGTGGCGGGCAATAAAAACATAAGCGGAACAGGCAGGCTTTATCCTAACCCAGCCAATACATTTGTATATTACCAAGACAACTTAGGTGAGAATGAAAACGGAATTATAACGTTATTGGATATGCTCGGTAAAGAATTAAAAGGATACAAGCTGACAAAAGGTAATAATTTAATTTCAATACCGGTATCCGATTTGGCAAAGGGCATGTATATGGTTAAGATAAGAATAACAAATCGTGACGATAAGATGATTAAATTAGCAGTAAAATAACTGTATATTTGTGGAGGCTTGCTCAAAAGCAAGCCTCCTTTAATTATGAATAAGGTTCTGATAGGTTTATTTTTGTTTTTATCATTAAATGCAAATGCGCAAAATCTGGTATTAAATCCTTCATTTGAAGATACCATTGCTTGCCTGCCAAGTACTTATGTAATGCCATGTAGATTTTGGTATACAGCATCAAATAATACTCCGGATTATTTTAGTGAACAACCTGATTTTAATTGTATGATACCAGCTCCGCAAAGTACCATAGGATATCAATATGCGAGAACAGGAATTGCTTATGTAGGGTTATTTACTTTTTTTCCACCATTTAACAATCAACGTGAATATATAGGAGGAGAATTATCCGACACATTAAAGCAGGGGCATGAGTATTGTGTCAGCTTTTATGTATCGGTTGCCGAGAAGTGCAAATATGTTACAGACGGCATAGGTTTATACCTTTCTGTTGACAGCGCTGTTGATTATACCATAAACACCAACCTTTCGTTTGTTCCTCAAATTTCAAACCCTGCGGGCAACATAATTTATGATACGCTTAACTGGGTGCAGATTTCAGGAACATACATAGCCAATGGCGGAGAAAAATATTTGACCATTGGCAACTTTAAAGATGATGCTAACACAATGATTGATTCTACTTCATCAACGGGAAATAGTGCATACTATTTCATAGATGATGTAAGTGTAATAGACTGCACGGTGGGGATAAATGAAGTAAATGATAATTTAAGTGTAGGTAAGCTATACCCCAACCCTGCACGAACAGCGGTGTACTATGAAAGTGAGTTGAATGACAATGAAAATGGTTTGCTGGAATTGTATGATATGCTCGGCAATAAATTATCGGCATATACATTAAATCATGGTAAAAATAAAATTACCATAGAAACATCAGGTTATGCACGTGGAGTGTATATGGTTAAAGTAAATATAACTGACAGGCAACCTGAATTTATAAAACTGATATTGCAGTAAATAACCTATCTTTTTAATATGAAAAAGTTAACAATTTATTTATGCTTGTTTTTTGCGAGTAAAGCAGATGCTCAAAATCTTGTTTTGAATCCTTCATTTGAAGATACTATAGCCTGCACAGGCACCTATGCTATGCAATGTAAATATTGGTATTGGGCAACTTATGGTAGTCCTGATTATTTCAGCGAACAGCCTGATATATTTTGCGGAACATCTTACGTTCCGCAAAGTGGAGGTGGATACCAATATGCAAGAACAGGAATTGCTTATGTAGGATTGGGTGTTTACACAAAACATGTTTCCCCAAATCATATAAATAGAAGAGAATATGTAGGAGGAGAATTATCCGATACATTAAAGCAGGGACATGAGTATTGTGTCAGCTTTTATGTTTCGGTTGCAGAGGAATTCAAATATGTTGTGGATGGCATAGGGTTATATCTTTCTGTTGACAGCGCTGTTGATTATACCATAAACACAAACCTTTCGTTTATGCCTCAAATTTCAAACCCTGCGGGCAATATAATTTATGATACGCTTAACTGGGTGCAGATTTCGGGAACGTACATAGCTAATGGTGGTGAAAAATATTTGACCATTGGCAATTTTAAAGATGATGCTAACACCGCAATTGATTCTACAAGTGCAAGTCTAATTGAAAGTTATTTTTTCATTGACGATGTAAGTGTAATTGACTGCACAGTTGGTATTAACGAAGTAAATGATAATTTAAGTTCAGGCAAATTGTATCCCAATCCAGCCACAAAGGTTGTTTACTTTGAAAACAATCTTTCTGAAAAAGAAAACGGAACATTGCAGCTTATGGATATAACAGGCAGAGAAATGGCAAGCTATAAACTTAATAAAGGAAATTTGCTTGCCATACCAACACCTTATGCAAGAGGTGTGTACTTGGTTAAAATTAATATAACAGGTAAACCCACAGAAACCGTTAAATTGATATTAGAGTAATTAAATTATGATTTAATTTTGCAAGGAGGCTGAACTATCAGTCTCCTTTTTAACATGAGAAAAATATTTATTGTCATATTTTTATATCTTGTGTCAAATGCAAATGCGCAAAATTTGGTGTTAAACCCAAGTTTTGAAGATACAATAGCTTGCCCAACAACAACAGCAATCCCAATGCAATGCAAATATTGGTACACGGCTAATATAGGCAGTCCTGATTATTTCAGTGAACAGCCTGATATATTTTGCGGAACCTCTCCTGTGCCTTTAAGCAATGCCGGTTATCAATATGCCAGAACAGGGATTGCTTATGTAGGATTAGTAACACTTATGCAGCCTTTAAATCCAAATTATCTAAATAGGCGAGAGTATATTGGAGGAGAACTTTCTGACACATTAAAACAGGGGCATGAGTATTGTGTCAGCTTTTATATATCGGTTGCAGAGGAATTAAAATATGTTACAGACGGCATAGGATTATACTTATCTATTGACAGCGCTGTTGATTATACCATTAACACCAACCTTCCGTTTGTACCTCAAATTTCAAACCCTTCAGGCAACATAATTTATGATACGCTTAACTGGGTGCAGATTTCGGGAACGTACATTGCCAATGGCGGTGAAAAATACCTCACCATTGGTAATTTTAAAGATAATGCTAATACCTTGATTGATTCCATAAATAACAATGTTCCCCAAAGCCGATATGAATCGTACTTGTTTATAGACGATGTAAGCGTAATAGACTGCACGGTGGGGATTGGCGAAGTAAATAATAATAAAGATATTGGCGAAGTAAATAATAATAAAGATATAGGCAGGCTTTATCCGAACCCAGCCAATACAGTTGTATATTACCAAGACAACTTAGGTGAGAATGAAAACGGAGTTTTAACTTTATTGGATATGCTCGGTAAAGAATTAAAAGGATATAAGCTGACAAAAGGTAATAATTTAATTTCAATACCGGTAGCTGATTTGGCAAAAGGCATGTATATGGTAAAGATAAAAATTAATGGCAGAACGGACGAAAATAAAAAGCTGTTAATACAATAAAACTTAGTAAATTTGGGGTAGAATAACGTAGGTGTCATACGCCAAATAATTTAAAATGAAAAAGTTTTTAATTATCGTTTTATGTTTTATTGCATTAAACAGCAATGCTCAGAATTTAGTTATTAATCCGTCATTTGAAAATACAATACCATGCTGGATATTCATTAATCTTGGCACATGGCAAATGCAATGCACCAATTGGTATTCAGCATCAGGTGGCAGCCCTGATTATTTCAGCGAAACGTATGACCCTTTCTGTTACGCCTTACCTGTACCTGATAATAATATTGGATATCAATACGCCCGTACAGGTGTTGCTTATGTAGGTTTGTCTGCTTTTACTTCAGCCCCATTTACAAACTATAGAGAATATATAGGAGGAGAATTATCCGATACATTAAAGCAGGGGCATGAGTATTGTGTAAGTTTTTATGTATCTGTAGCGAATAAGTCTAAATACATCGTAGATGGCATAGGATTATACCTGTCAGCAGATAGCACAGTGGATTATTCAATTGATACTAATCTTTCATTTGTACCGCAAATTGAAAATCCAGCCGGAAATATTATTTATGATACGCTTAACTGGGTGCAAATTTCGGGAACGTACATTGCTTCTGGTGGTGAAAAATACCTTACTATTGGTAATTTTAAAGCTGACTCTAATACAGCTATTGATTCTATTTCTGGCCCAATAATTTTCTCTTACTTTTTAATAGATGATGTATCGGTTATAGACTGCACGGTTGGTATTAACGAAGTAAATGATAATAAAGATATAGGAAGGCTATATCCAAATCCAGCCAATACAGTTGTTTATTATCACGATAACTTGGGTGAGAATGAAAACGGAGTTTTAACTTTATTGGATATGCTCGGTAAGCAATTAAAAGATTATAAGCTGACAAAAGGCAATAATTTAATTTCAATACCTGTATTTGATTTATCAAAAGGCATATACATTGTAAAGGTGGAAATTATGGGGTGTAACAGTGAAATAATTAAATTGGTCGTTAATTAAATAATTATTTTTGTGAGGAGGCTTTGTGCCTCCTCACAATTTTAAATTATGAAAAAATTTATTATTTGTTTATGCTTGTTTTCTGCTATTAAGGCAGATGCTCAAAATCTTGTTTTGAACCCTTCATTTGAGGATACCATAGCCTGCACAGGCACCTATGCTATGCCATGCAATTATTGGTATTGGGCAACTTATGGCAGTCCAGATTATTTCAGCGAACAACCTGATATCAATTGTGTGGTACCTGCCCCACAAAGTACCATAGGTTTCCAGTATGCACGAACTGGAATTGCTTATGTAGGATTGGGATTATTTACTCAACATATAATCCCTACTTTTATTAATAAGACGTGAATATGTGGGTGGAATATTGTCGGATACATTAAGGCAGGGGCATGAGTATTGTGTCAGCTTTTATGTATCGGTTGCCGAGAAGTGCAAATATGTTACAGACGGCATAGGTTTATACCTTTCTGTTGACAGCGCTGTTGATTATACCATAAACACCAACCTTTCGTTTGTTCCTCAAATTTCAAACCCTGCGGGCAACATAATTTATGATACGCTTAACTGGGTGCAGATTTCAGGAACATACATAGCCAATGGCGGAGAAAAATATTTGACCATTGGCAACTTTAAAGATGATGCTAACACAATGATTGATTCTACTTCATCAACGGGAAATAGTGCATACTATTTCATAGATGATGTAAGTGTAATAGACTGCACGGTGGGGATAAATGAAGTAAATGATAATTTAAGTGTAGGTAAGCTATACCCCAACCCTGCACGAACAGCGGTGTACTATGAAAGTGAGTTGAATGACAATGAAAATGGTTTGCTGGAATTGTATGATATGCTCGGCAATAAATTATCGGCATATACATTAAATCATGGTAAAAATAAAATTACCATAGAAACATCAGGTTATGCACGTGGAGTGTATATGGTTAAAGTAAATATAACTGACAGGCAACCTGAATTTATAAAACTGATATTGCAGTAAATAACCTTAAATATGAAAAAGTCAACTATTTGTTTATGCTTATTTTTATCATTAAAGGTAAGTGCACAAAACTTGGTATTAAACCCAAGTTTTGAAGATACGATAACCTGTCCAATTGGAACATGGGCTATGCAGTGTCGTTACTGGTATTCAGCATCAGTTGGCAGTCCTGATTATTTCAGCGAGCAGCCTGATATATTTTGTTCAACATCTTATGTTCCGCAAAATCAGGTAGGCTTTCAATATGCCCGAACTGGTATTGCTTATGTGGGGTTAGGCCCATTTGTTTCGACTACATTTCCTTCTTTTGCTAATAGACGAGAATACATAGGGGGAGGTTTGTCGGATACATTAAAGCATGGGCATGAGTATTGCGTCAGCTTTTATGTTTCGGTTGCCGAAGAATTCAAATACGTTGTTGACGGCATAGGTTTATACCTTTCTGTTGACAGTGCGGTAGATTATACCATAAACACCAACCTTTCATTTGTTCCTCAAATTTCAAACCTTGCGGGCAATATAATTTATGATACACTTAACTGGGTGCAGATTTCAGGAACATACATTGCCAATGGTGGTGAAAAATACCTTACCATTGGTAATTTTAACGATGACATAAATACATTAGTTGACTCCACATCAGGAACATTAATGGGAGCTTACTTGTTCATAGATGATGTTTCAGTAGTAGATTGTACGGTGGGTATAAATGAGATAGAGAGTTATAAGAATAAAATAAAGCTGATGCCGAACCCAACCAATTCAGAATTAAGAATTGAGAATGCAGAATTGAAAATTAAAAATATGGAAATTACGGATGTGCTTGGAAATGTGGTTTTAATTGAAAGCGTAAAATCAGATGAGAAAAATATCAAAATAAATGTGAGTAATTTTACTAAAGGAGTTTATTTTGTAAAAGTGTTTAGTGATAAAGGAATTGCAATTAAAAAGTTTGTTAAGGAATGATGTTACAGGGCACATCAGAAGATACCCTGTTAACAAGGTGGTATGACAGCACGGCTGTTTACAATATAGGTTTGTTTAAAACAGTGCTTGACTCTGCCGATGTTAATCCGGAGTATGCTTTAACATTAAACGAAAGCATTGCTCCCGACAACCATGCCGAAGAAAATGAAAAAGCCGTTAATGCCATATACCTTGTAACATGGGCTGTTGATAGCTTTGAATTAACTACCGAACAGTATGATATACTCTATGCGATTGCCAATGAAAATCCGTTAACGGGCGGCACAGGAGTGTATGCGGCAAGGGTAATGCTCGGGCTTCATATTGATGATGATTATGAATCCATCGGCAGCCGAATGGCTAATCCGAATGGCACACAAAGCGCTGCTGTTGCTGATAATAAAATATCATTAATGCCAAATCCTGCGATAGAGAAAACTATTTACAGCAATCAACTTGAAAAAAATCAAAAAGGTGTTATAAATATATATTCCAAATTTGGTGTAAGGGTGAGCAGCTATTTATTGCATGAAGGATATAATAAAGTTCTCATAGATTTGCATGAACTTGCACAAGGAGTTTACATTATAAAAACAGAAGTAAACGGTAGAGTTACAGATATAAGAAAGTTGGTAGTAATTAAGTAATAAAATAAAAAGAGCAGCTAACCACTGCTCTTTTTTATTACCTTTGTTATATGAAAAAAATAGCTCTATTGCTTTTTGTTATGGCTTCGCAAAATGCGTGGGGGCAGAACCTTGTTTTAAATTCTTCATTTGAGGACACAATACCTTGTTCCATTTTTCAAAATAACAATTATCCTCAAATGCCTTGCACAGGCTGGTATTGGGCAAGCGGTGGCAGTTGCGATTATTTTAGTGAGCAGTATTTGTGTATTTCATCCCCCGCACCAAATAATGCCGCTGGTTTTCAATATGCGAGAACAGGTATAGCGTATTGTGGATTTTCACTTTTCACAAACTTTTCGCCTCAATTCAATAATTTTCGCGAATATTTAGGGGGGCAACTAAATGATACATTAAAGCAGGGGCATACCTATTGCGTTAGCTTTTATGTGGTAAAATCAGATAGCGGCAAATATTATACAAGCAATATAGGAATGTACTTGTCACCAAACAGCTCGGTAGATTACAGCACGGCTTTAAATTTACCCTACATACCTCAAATAGTAAACACTAACGGAATTATTTATGATACGCTAAACTGGACACAAATAAGCGGCAATTACGTTGCGGGGGGGGGGGGAAATATTTTATCATTGGTAATTTTAATAATGATGCAAATACGACTCTTGACTCCAATAATCAAACTAATAATGCTAACACTGCTTTTTCGTATTATTACATAGATGATGTTTCGGTGGTTGATTGTACGGTGGGTATAAATGAAATAGAGAGTTATAAGAATAAAATATCATTAATGCCCAATCCGGCAAAAGATGAATTAAGAATTATGAGTGATGAATTAAGAATTAAAAACATTGAAGTTTGCGATGCGCTTAATAATGTAGTGTTAGTTGAAGGTGCAGAGGCAATAGAAAAAAGCATTAAAATTAATGTCGGTAATTTTGCAAGCGGAGTTTATTTTGTAAAGGTTTTTAGTGATAAAGGTATTGCAGTTAAAAAGTTTGTTAAGGAATGATGCTGCTTCGTAGGTGCGAAGCTGTGCTTCGTTGCCTTTTATTTTAATGGCTTGCAGCCATAATTTTTATCTCTCTTTCGCTAAAAGCTAAAATAATAGAATGGCACGAGCGATACACTCGCGCCTACTTAAATAAAAAGTCATCAAGCCGTTTTTTCCGGAACAGTTTTTTGAAAAATGACTTATAAGAGTCCATATCAAACAAGGCGGAGTCGTGTGTGGCTTTGTAAACCATAAAAATTCCAATAGGCAACAACACTAATGACGATTGCCACATGCCTCTTTCTACACTGATGATTCCTTCTTTTGCCATCTTTTCTCCTGTGATGGAAATAATGTGATAGCAGAGGAAGAATGCAATGGAAATTACAATAGGTAGTCCAAGACCGCCTTTGCGGATGATGGCACCTAAAGGTGCTCCAATTAAGAACAGCAATAAACAGGCAATTGATAAAGTGAATTTGCGATGCCACTCAATTTGATATTTTACATAGGCACGATTTCTGCTCTCTAAATCATCATCAGCACTTTCTATATACGATTTGATGACACGACATTGCGACAAAGCTGTTTCAAATTTGGTGTTGTTTAGTTTGATGCTATCAGTTAGAAAAGGTTTTGCAATGGCATTGCTAACATGGATAAACAATGTTGAGTCCTTTAAAAACTGATAATATGGTTTTATATCTCTTACAAACCGTGATTTACGTTGCGCTGCCTGTAATTTAAAAGTGTCAATCATGGCATTTAATTGTTTCACATTCATCATCTGATAATTGTCTTTAAACAAGTCTTCGTTTGTTCGGTTCAGTTGAAAAGAAGATAGATCAAAACGAATTGTTTCTGATTGAAATTGTGTTCTGAGCAAGGGGTTGGTGTCATAATTTTTTTTGCGGTTTTGTTGTTCTTCGTATGAGTGTCCGTTCAATAATGTTAAAATAAGATAACGTTTATCATTGGTCATTACCATAGTGCCACTATCGGCAACCACAACTTTTTTATTTCCCATGTTGTGTGTATGATCATAAATCATGATGTTTTTGATTGATTTACCATCATCAGCTTTTTTACCTATTTTAATACTGTAGCCATCAATGCCATTGTAAAAAACACCTTCTTTAATAAACAATGCCGGCTTTTGTTGACGCACATCATAAAGCAGCGAGCCCATTTTAAGATTACTGTAAGGTAAAATGTTGTTTGAAAAATAAAAGGCGCCTAAAGAAATTATTATTGCAACCACTACTAATGGGCGCATTAACCTTTGTAAAGAAATACCTGCTGATTTTGTGGCAACAATCTCATAGTGTTCTGCCAGATTGCCAAAAGTCATTATTGATGACAACAGAATGGCTAATGGTAATGCCAAAGGAACTAATGTTGTTGACGTGTAAGCAAGTAGTTTGGTGATAGTCCACCAGTCAAGCCCTTTGCCAACAAGGTCGTCAATGTATTTCCACAGAAACTGCATTAAAAGCACAAAGAGTGCAATAAAAAATGTCATGATAAAAGGACCGATAAAAGAACCTAAAACGAGTGTGGTGAGTTTCTTAAATGGTAATTTCATCTATGGTCTGTAGCTGATATCAATACTCTGTTTTGTCAGTTTTGTTTTGCCATGAGTTAAAAACACCGGCAGCCTGTTGGTTAGGCAGATGCACCATTTTTATTTTTCTCTCAGCAGGATGAATATTTATTTCATTGTAAATAAATTCATCATCAAAACCTATTGCAGCAGCTTCCTGTCTGGTATTGGCGAAGTAAACCACATCAGGCCGTGCCCAGTAAATTGCACCCAGACACATGGGGCAGGGCTCACAGGATGTATATATTTCGCAACCATCTAACTGAAAACTATTCACCACCTTACAGGCTTCGCGAATGGCTACCACTTCTGCATGTGCAGTGGGGTCGTTGGTGGAAGTTACTTTATTATTTCCTTTGGCAATAATTTTTCCGTCTTTAACTATTACGCATCCAAAAGGGCCGCCCTCATTGTCTGTGATTGCTTTCTTGGACAAGGCTACAGCCTCTTCCATAAAATGATTGTGATTGTTCATTCATTAAAAATTAAAACTGATATCTTGTTTGATATCGGGATGGAGACTGTATGCAACAGGACATGTATGTGCTGCATTTTCTATTATTTTCTTTTCCTTATCCGAATAATTATTTTTCGGAAAAAACAATTTCACTTCAATAGCGCTGACCCTTCGCGGATCCGAAGCCATTGTTTTAGTGACTTCGGCACGCGTACCATCAATAGAAAATTGATGAGTCCTTGCAGCGATACCCATTATAGTGAGCATACAATTGGCTAACGAGGTAGCCAACAGGTCGGTAGGGGAGAAGGCTTGCGCTTTTCCCTGATTGTCGAGAGGCGCATCGGTGATTATTTCATTACCTGAAAAAACATGAACCGATTTTACGCGTAATTCGCCTATATATGTAACTTCTGATGTGGGCATAATTATGATTTTATAAGTAAGTGCCTTGCATTTTGAAGGCTTGCATCTGTAACCACTTCACCGCTTAGCATTTTTGCAATTTCAACAACTCTTTCGTCAGGAGTAAGTGTTTTTATTCTTGATTGAGCAATACCTTTTTCAATATGCTTAAAAACAAAGTAATGCGTTTTACCTTTTCCGGCCATTTGTGGCAGATGTGTTATGGCAAGAACTTGCCTGCTTTTTGAAAGTTGTTCAATGAGGTTACCAACTTTATGTGCCACCTCACCGGAAATGCCTGTGTCGATCTCGTCAAAGATGATGGTTGGCATTGATGTTTTGTTTGCGATGAGTGCTTTAATACATAACATCAATCGCGAAAGTTCACCACCGGAAGCCACCTTCGACAATTCCATTACCGTTACTCCCTTGTTTGCCGAAAACAAATAGCGAACAGCAGTTGTTCCTGTGGCTGTCAACTCTTCTGTTGACGTAAGGTCAATTTCAAACTGAGCATCGTTTAACGAAACCTCTTTCAGTAATTTTAAAATATCTTTTTTGAAATTTTGTGCAGCTTTTTGCCTGTTGCTATGAAGTTCTGCAGCAAGTTCCTTTAGTTTAAAATAAAGCTGCTGTGTTTGTTTATCACATTTCTCAATATCATCAGCAAGTGAGTGAAAAGTTTGAAGCCGATTGGCAATTTCCTGTTGCAGAACAATCAGTTCGTCAGCATTTTTTACTCTGTGTTTTTGTTGTAACTTGTTATAAGCCGAAAGTCTGTCATTTAATATTTCAAGCTGTGATGGATTTAAACTAAACTGACTTTTAAGTGCAGTTATTTCTGATGAAATATCTTTCAGTTCAATGTTGCACGACTGAATTCTTTTAAGAATATCTTCTAACGATGGATGTAAACGTGCTATGCCATTTAAACGGTTTACTGCCTGAGTAATGTTTGAAACTACATTGGTCTCACCTTCAGACAAAACATCACTTGTGCTGTCAAGTGCCAACACTATATTTTCAGTGTTGTTGAGCAGTTGTAGTTCCGATTCAATTTTTTCAAACTCACCATGTTTTAATCCGGCAGATTCAAGTTCGTCAAACTGAAATTGCAGAAACTCTGATTCAGCAATACTTTTACTTTCCAACTCTTTCAACGAGGTAAGTTCTTTCAATAAATTTCTATACTGAATATATTGATTGCTGTAATCATTTAGCAACTTCTGATTGCCTGTTGTAATATCGAGCACGTTTAGCTGAAATGCTGATGTGTTTAATGTCAATGTCTGATGCTGCGAATGAACATCTACCAAATAGCTGCTAAGTTCTTTCAGTACAGAAAGGTTTACCGGAGTGTCGTTAACAAATGCACGCGATTTACCTTCAGAATTAATTTCCCTTCTGATGATCGTATTGTTTTCAAAATCTATATCGTGCTGCGAAAAAAAATCTCTCAGGTTGTAATGTGAAATTGCAAATTCAGCTTCAATAACACATTTGCCGTTCTTGTCGAAAAGTGTTTTTGCATCGGCACGCTCGCCCAAAACAAGTCCCATTGCACCCAGCAGAATAGATTTTCCTGCTCCTGTTTCACCTGTAATAATGCTTAACCCATCAGAAAAATCAATATCCAGTTCCCGGATAAGTACATAATTTTTTATAGCAAGACGAGTTAACATGCGAAGCAGTTTTTTTTAATAAAGTATGGCAGATTATTTAATAGTATGTCCCATTTTATCACGCTTTGTCTGCAGGTAATGACGGTTATGTTCATTGGACTCGATTTCTAGCGGTATAATTTCAACAATCTCCAAGCCATATCCGATGAGGCCTGCTCGTTTGGTAGGGTTGTTGGTCATAAGTTTTAGTTTGGAAACACCTAAATCACGCAGAATTTGTGCGCCAACGCCATAATCTCTCTCATCCGGTTTAAAACCCAGTTCCTGATTGGCTTCAACGGTATCTTTTCCTGCTTCCTGTAGTTTATAGGCTTTTAGTTTATTCAATAATCCGATTCCACGTCCTTCCTGATTCATATAAACAATGACACCTTTTCCTTCTTTTTCAATCATCTGCATGGCTTTATGCAATTGTGGTCCGCAGTCGCAGCGACATGAGCCAAAAATATCACCGGTAAGGCAGGAGGAGTGAACCCTCACTAAAATAGGTTCGTCTTTTTTCCAAGCACCTTTTACTAAGGCAAGATGCTCTTGTCCTGTTGTATTTTGTTTATAGGCGAAAAGCTCAAAACTACCATAGGCAGTAGGAAGTTTCACCTCCACTTCGCGTTCAATGAGTGATTCTGTTTTCAGTCTATAGGAAATAAGGTCCTCAATAGAAATTATTTTCAGATCAAATTTCTTGGCAATTTTTACCAGATCGGGTAGTCGAGCCATCGTTCCATCTTCGTTCATAATCTCAACCAAAACACCGGCAGGCTCAAATCCGGCAAGACGGGCAAGGTCAACACCGGCTTCAGTATGTCCTGCTCTCCTTAAAACACCACCATTTTTACTTTTCAGAGGGAAAATATGTCCCGGGCGACCAAGGTCTGAAGGTTTTGTTGCGGGGTCAATTAATGCTTTAATGGTTTTCGAGCGGTCGGAGGCAGAAATTCCTGTGGTGCAACCATTCCCGAGTAAATCAACAGACACGGTAAATGGTGTTTCGTGAGAAGATGTATTGGTGGCAACCATCATATTCAAAGCTAACGCTTCGCAGCGTTGCTCTGTTAAGGTGGCGCAAATCAAACCCCGGCCATGGCTTGCCATAAAATTTATCATTTCGGGAGTGGCATTGTGGGCTGCAGTAATAAAGTCGCCCTCGTTTTCACGGTCGGCATCATCTACTACTATTACAGCTTTACCATTTTTTAGATCGGTTATAGCTTCTTCTATACTATTCAATTTCATTGTATTGTCAGGAGTCATTGTCTCTGTATCTGTTTTTGCAAATTTACAACAAGCTTTTCAATGTTTAGTTAAAATTCTTACAGCAGGAATGGATACTTTTTTTGACATTTTTCTGTATGTTAAGATGAAGTGAAGATTGCAATAGGTATATAATCTTACATACGTAATGTACGTTTATAGTAGTGTAACAAAAGGATAAAGGCCTGCGTTAAATTGCACATATCGTTCTTGATAAAGATTATTACTAAGATAGTTTGGTTTCAGGTTAATATTAAAAATGATTCAGCCTTAGCCCTGTAAGGCTAAAAGTTGAGTCACCTAAGAAAAAAAATAGTTTTAGGTTGGTTTCAGGTGTGGGCTGTCCCGTAAGATGGCCCGACATCTGCATTTTAAATTAGGATTTGGTTTTAGGGTTATACTTTTAAAAATCACCGCCAACGTGGCGGTGATTTTTTGCTTTTAAACGTTTTTGGTCTTTACACATCGAAACGTGAATAACTTTCAATTAAAAGAAAGGTTGTTGGTAAGATAAATCGTGCTATATTTGCCGACATAAACATTATAAACTTTATTAAAAAATGAAAAAATTAAGCTTATCAAAAACACTTTTGACAGGTGCTGTAGTAGCCCTAATGGCAGCAGGATTTACCGCATGTAAAAAAGACAGCGATCCTGATCGTAAGAAATTCTTAGGTTCTTTCTCTGTAACTACAGGAACTATTTCATGTGGTGTAACAGGAAATGGAACTATTGCAGCTGGTACTGCTGTAGTTATTACAGAAAATTCAGGTGGTGATGAAAAAGTAAACGTTAGCGTTGGTGGCCAATTATCAGTAGTTGCTACTGCAAACGGTAATACCATTACTCTTGACAACCAAACTGTAAGTGGATTTACTTACACAGGTACTGGTACATTAAGCAGCAACACATTAACATTGTCTATCAATGAGTATGATGCTACAGTTCCTGAGAATTGCGTTTACAGCATGACTGCAAACAAATAATTGTTTTGCATAAAACATAGAAAAAGAGGGCATTGCCCTCTTTTTTTGTTTAAGTCAGTTTGTATTTGTTAAAGAAATTGAATTTTCTACACTTTACTTCTATCAGTACAAAAAGCATGGTTGAAGTAGTGTTCAATATTATTAGAGTATGACCATAAAAAAAAAGCTACCCTTTTGGGCAGCCTTTTTTATCTATTACTTAAAATAAAATTATTTCAATTTATCTTTAAGCTTCTTAGGTGCATTTTCACCTTCTTTCTTTCCTGCATCTGTAGCATTTTTTGTTTCAGCGCCAACCTTATCTTTCAAAGAACCGCCTTGTTTCTGTGGTTCAACTTTCTTAGGCTCTTCTTTTGCAGGTTTTGAAGCAGGTTTAGTGGCCCCTTTTTTACCTTTAGCAGCTTCTTCAGCAGCAGCAATAGAATCTTGTGCAGCTTTTTCGGCAGCAGCTTGTGCTTCTGCAACCATGGCCATTGAGTCCTGATAGGCTTTCTCAGCAGCTGCAGCATTTACAGCGTCAATAGAATCTTGTACTCTTTTTGCCTCAGCGGCTTTCTCTTCTGCGCTTGGTCCGCAGGCGCTCAGCAGAAATAGGCCTGCTACAGATAGCGCTAGTAGTGATTTTTTCATTTTTTTATTGAATTGATTGAAATTTGTGGCGAAATTAATACTTTAATAGGCAGGTTTTCAATATTTTTTTGATATTAGATATTAACAGCTTAAAGTTAATGGTTATTAACACTAAAGTCATCTGCTTTTAATGGTTACAATGCCTATAAGTTATATTTGCCGACTGCATGTCGAACAGAAAAATTGTATTGTTTTTATGGGCATTCCTGATTGCGGTATATTCGTTATTACGCATTTCCTTTGTCATTCTAAACTTTAGTTCTTTCAGTCTAAATAGCCCCACAGAAATTTTAATGGTGCTTTTTGCCGGTCTTCGCTTTGACCTTAGTGCTATTTTTATAACAAACGTGCTTGTTTCAGTCATATTACTATTGCCGCTTAAGTTTCATCAAAAATCAGCAAGAATTGTAATTACATCATTGTTCTTACTCTCAAATCTCCCATTTCTGCTTTTTAACCTAATTGATGTCGGTTATTTTCATTTTACACAAAAACGTACTACTGCCGATTTTTTTGGTGTAGCCATGTTAGGCGATGATTTCTTCAATATGTTACCATCGTTGTTACGCGACTATTGGGGGCTGTTAACCGGATTTCTGATTCTTTCTGTTGTACTTTATAAGTCATTTCTGTGGTTCATAAAACAGAGAACAGGAAAAAGCAGATGGTGGTTTGTTGAAATTGCAGTTACCATTGGTTTAACAGTTCTTTTATTCAGAGGTGGATTACAGTACAAACCTATTTCAGTACTAACTGCAGCACGCTATACAAGCAATCAGAATGTAGCAACAGTACTCAACACCACATTTACCATCCTGAAAACAATTGGAAAAGATGAACTGAAGAACTACGACTTTGACAAGAAGATTCCTTCAGATTTGACATACTTCAATCCGCAGCATAGTTATGCAAACTCAGGAGTATTTAAACCAATGAATGTGGTATTAATTATCATGGAAAGTTTTGGTAAAGAATATACAGGTTATTTTAATCAGGGCAAGGGTTATACACCGTTTTTAGACTCATTAATGCAGCACAGTTTAACGTGTACCAATGCCTTTGCCAATGGCAAGAAATCTATTGAAGGCATACCGGGTATTGTTTCAGGAATTCCCGCATTAATGAACACTCCATACATCAGTGGGCAATACAATAGTAATAACCTGAATAGTCTGCCTTTTCTGCTAAAAAAATATGGTTATACTTCTTCGTTTTATCATGGAGGGAATAATGGCACAATGGGTTTTGAGAATTTTACCAAAATGGCCGGGTATGATCATTATGTTGGAAGAAATGAATATGGCGACAAAGATTATGATGGTACATGGGGGGTTTATGATGAACCATTCTTTCAGTTTTTTTGTCATGAATTAAATAAACAAAAACAACCTTTTGTTGCCACCATTTTTTCACTTTCATCACATCATCCTTATGCAATACCGCCTCAATACAATTCAAGATTTAAAGAAGGTGAGCAGCCAATACATCAGTCGGTGCGATATGCCGATTATGCACTTCAGCAATATTTTGATTGTGCTAAAAAACAATCATGGTATCATAACACACTTTTTATTATTACAGCAGATCATACAGGGCCTTCAGTGGTAAGTCAGTATCAAACACGAACAGGAATTTACGAAGTTCCAATTGTGTATTTTGCTCCTGATGACAGCCTGCTACAAGGGCAGTATGAAAATGTTACGCAACATACCGATATAGTTCCCGGGGTATTAAATTATTTGCATTATCCGGACAGTTTTAAGTTTTTCGGCAATAGTATTTTCGATAAAACTGTAAGCATCCGTTTTGCGGTTAGTTTTCTTGATGGCTCCTATCAGTTGATTACCAACAACAGCATTTCTGTTACAGACTTTGACTCAGAGTATCATTTTGTACTGCGTAATGCAAAAGCAGTGAACGATTCTGCAGAAGCTTCAAACACATTAAAAGTATTTGTTAGTTTGTATAACAGAAGCATGATTCACAATAAACTTACAGAAGATGAGTAGCGGCAAGCGTGTAATGTTTATTTTAAATCCCATAGCAGGGCATGGGCTCAATGAGAATATTGTTGCTGTTGCTAATGAAACGCTCAGTAAGTATGCAATTGAAAGTGTCTTTAAGAAGACTGAATTTGCAGGACATGCAACTACACTTGCAGCAGAAGCTGTAAGAGATAAAGTGAATTTGGTTGTTTGCGTTGGTGGCGATGGTACTGTAAACGAAACTGCACAAGTATTGAAGGATAGTGAAACGGCTTTGGCTATTATACCAACCGGATCAGGAAATGGACTTGCCCGACATTTACGCATACCAATGGATTATAAAAAAGCTATTGCATTATTGATTGAAGGAAAGCAAGTTGCAATTGATACCTTTTTGGTTAATGGCAGGTTTGCCGTAAACCTTGTAGGAGTAGGTTTTGATGCACTTGTGGCACATCGTTTTGCAGCGCTAAAAGTTAGAGGGTTGAAGTCTTACATCAATACTGTTATACGAAGTATTTCTGACTTTGAAGAAATGAAATTTATTGATGTAGAAGGGAAGCAACAAAGAGCATGGATGATGTGCATAGCCAACAGCTCGCAGTTTGGCAATAATGCACGCATTGCACCTCATGCACAGGTCAACGATGGCTTGCTTGATATTGTACTTGTAAAGCGACCTTCTATAATGCAAATGATACCTTTTGCAGTTAAAATGTTCAATGGTAAATTAGGAACATCCAATAGTTACAAGTGCATAAAGGCAAAAAAATATTCAGCACAATTTAATAATGCTCAGCCATTGCATATTGATGGCGAACCTGCAGGGATGGTCTCTTCTGTTGAAGTACAGATAATTCCGCAATCATTAAATATTATTATTCCATAAAATGTCAAAGAAGAAAAACGAAAGCTCAGGAATTGTTTACAGCACCAATCCTGATTTTAAATTCAACAACAATAACAACATTGAATCTGTTACACCGGCACCGGCACAGCAGGATTTAAGAGTTATGAGAGACAGTAAGCAACGTGGCGGAAAAACTGTGACACTGATAAAAGGATTTGTAGGAAAAGAGGAAGATATTGAAAAACTCACAAAGATGTTAAAAACAAAATGTGGTACAGGAGGAACTTTTAAAGATGGTGAAATTATTATACAGGGAGATCAAAGAGAAAAAGTTTTTGATTTATTATTAGCCGCAGGATACAAGGTAAAAAAAGCAGGAGGATAGTATAAAAAAAGCCATCAGTAAACTGACGGCTTTTTTGAGGTCGAGAGTAGATTTGAACTACTGTAAAAAGTCTTGCGGACTTTTGCCTATACTCTCGGCCACTCGACCTAGTAATGTTGAATAAATTTCAACGAAAACAAAGAAATAAAGTTTCATCAATTATACAAAATACTTTTTGGTGAATGGCGTGTTTTATTTGGTAAAAGTATTTTTGGCTGATTTTACCTCTAAAAATAGTTAATTTAAGAATCTGACAATTACTATGATTATACTCAAAATTGAGTATTTTTTAAGAGATAAATTATTTTATGAGAAGCATCTTCAAAGCAGTGTAGGTCATATTTCTATGTGAAAAACACTTTTAGTTATAATTCAGCGGATTGTTTTTTTTTCAGGACCTCTAAAAAATCAACTGCAATCTGTTTTCTTGAAAATTTGCTTAACACAAATTGTTTTCCGTTTTTCCCTAATGTTGTGCATAGTGTTTTGTTTTCATAAAGGTTTTCCATGGCAGAAGACAGTTCATTTACATTTTCCGGCTCAAAATAAATTCCTGCATTCGCCTGATTGATAAATAACTCTCTTGCTTCGCCATCAACGCCTAATAAAATAGGTTTCCCGAGTGCACAGTTTTCGAAAATTTTAGATGGAATAGCGCCTTTAAAAAGATCAAGACGTTTGAGAGGAATAATTGCAGCATCGGAGGCAGCAACTACTTGTAGTGCGACTTTTTTGTCAACTGCACCGGTAAAAATAAAATTATTTAAACCAGATTTATCTGCTAATGTTTTCAAACTTTCCAACTCAGGACCATCACCACAAAAGATTATAATTACATTTTTGGAAATAAATTTTTCTGCTGCATGAATGATAATTTCCAATCCTTGTGCATGGCCCATCACGCCTGTATAGCTAAAAATAAAACTATCATCTGAAAGATTGAAATTCTTGCGACATTCGCCCTTGTTGAGATTTAAATTAACCACATCATCAGAAATTCCATTGGGTAGCCAATGCAGGTTCTCTAAATGTGTTCGCTCTTTAATGTTTTGAATGATACCCTGTGTTTGTCCGGTAATCAGAAAAGATTTTCTATAAAGAAAAAGTTCAAGACGCTCAGCCATCTTCAAAAGAGATTTATTGGTAATGACACCAAGTTTTTCGGCTGACTCAGGCCAGAGATCGGAGATGTTAAAAATAAATTTTGATCTTTTTATTCTGGAGAGGAGCCACCCTGTTAGTCCTAAAAACAAAGGAGGACTTTCACAAATGATGATATCCTGTTTTTTAAGTTTTAAAATGCCCCAGATGAACGAAGAAATCACAAACGAAAAATAATTAAACAGTCGCGGAATAACAGAGCGGCTTTTGCCGACATATATCCAACTTCTGAGAATTACAATTTCATTAATGCTCTCTGAAATAAAATACTGGCCTTTATAGTTGGCGTGAATTTGATTCTGCGGATAATTAGGCATTGCTGTAAGAACGGTTATTTCATGTCCTTCATTTTTTAACTGTAACGCAAGGTCTGAAAGGCGATTTTGCGGAGCGCCAGTCTCAGGAGGGTAATATTGAGTAAGGATGGTGAATTTCATGGATGGCAAAGTTAATTATTGAGGTATTCATTTACCATTTGGTTAATGCTTTGTTCCCACTCAAAATATTTGATAACATAGATTCTTCCATTCACGCCCATCTCGTTTCTCTTTTCCGGATGGTTGATAAGGAATAATATTTTTTCAGCAAGTTTTTCTGGAGTTACCTCATCAATTAAGAAACCGGTTTTATTATCTTCAACAACTTCGCAAAGCCCACCCACGTTTGTTGCAATAACAGGCTTTTCACAAGCTGAAGCTTCGAGAACAGAAACGCCCAGGCTTTCATACACAGAGACATTTATAAAGATATCAATGGCATTATGATATTCTACAACTTTATTTTGTTCTACCTTTCCGGTAAATATGACATCATTACCTAAACCTAAATTGTTTACTTGTTGTTTGAGCTTACTTTCTAAAGAGCCACCACCAACAATCAGTAATTTGCAATTGTCAATTTTATATTTGTTTTTCAGGATATTTAATGCTTCAATTACAAGAGGAATATTGTAAACCGGTTCAAGCGACTTAATGATTCCAATTGTAATACCTGAAAATCTTTTATCAGAAGTAGTTGGTCTGAATAATTTTGTGTCAACTCCAAAGGGTATAACTTTAACTTCTTTAGATACTAGGTCGTTTAATTGACGTTTTAGGTATTGGCTTGAACACATTAGCTTATCAGAGCTTTTAAGGATTTTTTGCAAGAGCAGTTTATGAAAAAAACTTTTACGTGGAAAATCAATAATGTCACTTCCCCAAACTGAAATATAGAACGGTTTAAATTTTGAAAGATAGCCAAGCAATCCATAACTTGTTGCATAATGTGCATGTACTATATCGGGTTTAAATTGTCTGATTACTTTACTTAAAGCAGGTAATGCTGCGAGATAGGTTATTTTAGATAAATGATGTTCACCTTTTTTGGAGCGATTATTTACAAACAGTTTTATATTCTTTTCGTTTATCCAAAGAGTATCAGTCGGGCTCATAGAAAAGACTGCAATCTCAAAGCCTCTTTCAGCAAGTGCTATGCACCATTTTTTGGTGTGGATAGAGTCTGCATTAGCAAGCAGCAAAATCTTCATAGCTTATGAGGATGGTAGTGGATTATAATTTTCGCTGCGTAATGAAGCAAGTAAATAGGCGGTCAGATATGTCATGTTGGGAAGAAAAGACTGTTGTGACCAAAAATCTGAAAAAATAAATATTCCTAACATGATTGCTACTGCAGTTTCAAAACTCCTATGGCTTGAAGAACGGTAATATTTTATAATCAAAATTATTATACAACTAAGCCAGAAAAAATATGCTGTAATGCCAACTATTCCTGTTTCTGCCAACACTCCTAAAAATGTATTATGTGTACTCAGTGGTAGATTTTTATCATTACGTTCTAATTGCACTCCGAATTTTTGAGGTAGTGAATCTAACTGTCGAGGGAAGCTGCCGCTTCCAATACCGGTTACAGGATGGCTAAGAAAGGCTCCAATACTTTTATCCCATAAATACAATCTATATTGAATGGTGCCACCGCCAACTGAATGTTCGTCTTCTTCTAAGTGAATTTTTCCTTCTTTGATAGCATCTTCAAATCGTTCCTTTGCTGCACTGATAACTGATTGCATGGAATAAAGTGTAATGCTATGAACAATAGTAACAACTACTAAAGTTATAGCAAATCTTTTAAAGAAACCTTGTTTATAGGCAATTATGATAACTACAATCATGCCTACTGCTAATTGGATTAATGCTGCACGTGTTTGTGTAGCCATTATTCCGGTAAGTAAAATATTAATGGCAAATATTAAAATAATTAAATTCTGTGATTTTGTAAGTAAGAATAAAAACAGAATGAAAAGCACCATCATCTGATATGATGGTATTCCGAAGAAAATGCCTCTTAGATGTCCTCCTGTTTGAATGACCATGTTTAAGCCAAGAAAACATTCAATCAATAACCCACATGCCAATCCAGCAATAAAAATATTTCTGTTGGCTTTAGATTGCAACAGGTTGGTCAGGATAATTAATCCTAATAAAACTTCGGCAAACCTCAGAATGCTGAAATATTGAATGGATTCATATTGTTTTGCAAAGAGCAGAGAAATTACTCGGGTTGCCATTACTAGTAAGAGGGCAATCAGAATTCTTCTTTCAATACCTGCTAAAACCCGAAGCCTGATTATGAAAAAAGCAGTTGAGAAACTTATTATTTCTACTAAGTTAAAAAGACTAATCTTATAACTTCCGGGCAGTTGAATAAACCAGTCGAATGCAATACTTTTAGAGTAAGGCACTGCCATAAAAGATGTAATTGCCAGGCAGAAGCATAAAATCTTTTGAAGCAGTTGATACGTGTTGTTGGCCGGTATGCTATTGGGAGTAACAGTCATTGTCTTGAACTGCAAAAATAAAAATAAGGTTATAGCAGGGGTAGAGAATTACCTTGAATCATCCCTGATTTCTGAGGTTACACCAGAAATGCTATAGATCCAATAAATGACATAAATGAGATATAGCGATTGAAGTGCTGTAAATAAGGTGACCACAAGCAATGGATTATTAAAATAAAAGCCACCTAACAACAAAGAAATTACCATCAAAATATTTCCGGCAATTGTTATTGTGAATTGTCGTTTTTGCTTGCCCATGATGATAGGAATCTGCCCCAATGGTGTTCTGATAAAGTCAAGAAAAAACCAGGGAGCAAGTATTTGAGCATACTCGCCTGACTGCCGCCAATTTTCGCCAAAGACAAAAGCAAAAAGTTGTGGCCCTGCTAAAATTAATGGTAACACAATTGGTATAGCTATGAAAGCAGTGCGTTGAATAGATTTTTTAATAATGGGCTGAATATTTTTTCCTTCATTATACTGATGTGCTGCATCCTGTATAAAAACCTGTCCCATGCTGTATCCTATCAGGTTAAATGGAGCTTGTAAAACCCTCATGGTAAGTCCGTACAGACCTACAACAGCAGGGCTGAAAAATGCAGTCAGAAAATAGATGACTCCGTTAATTAGCAGCATATCGGCAATAGATTGCCATAAATTTACTTTAGGAAAAGCTTCGTATTTTTTTGCAACATTTTTTAATGCAGTCAAATCAAAGCCAAGCGTAAATGGTTCAGACTGCTTTTGAATATTAAAGTATAGCATGATGGAGGCAACAACACCGCCTGTAACAAAGCCTGCAAGCAATCCCATTGAAATAAAACCTGCAAGCCCTGGGAACGATGGCTGCATCATATCGCAAACAAACGATTACCGATAGTCCGGTAAGTAAACTCATGAAAGTGGCTAAATGACCAAAATCTTCGGGAGTGTAAAGCCTTGAAAATAATGGCGCCAAAGCTACGCTAATAAGCTGCGCAATGACGCTACCCGTTATAAGGGTTCCCAGATTACGGTAATATGTTTTATGTTCAGTTGCTGCCATGAGAACTGCCTGAAGGCTGTTACTTGGCGTAATTTACCGCACGTTTCTCACGGATAACCGTAACTTTTACTTGTCCCGGATAGGTCATCTCTGTCTGAATTCTTTGTGCCAGGTCGAAGCTGAGTGTATCGGCTTGCTGGTCACTAACTTTTTCGCTTTCAACTATAACACGCAATTCACGTCCTGCTTGTATGGCAAATGATTTCTCTACACCGGGATAGGAGAGGGCAAGTGCTTCGAGGTCTTTTAGTCGTTTGATGTATTGCTCAACTATTTCGCGTCTTGCACCCGGGCGCGCACCTGATATGGCGTCACAAACCTGAATGATAGGGCTGATAAGGCTTGTCATTTCAATTTCATCGTGGTGAGCACCAATGGCATTGCATACTTCAGCATTTTCTTTATTCTTTTCGGCAAGTTTCATTCCGAGAATTGCATGTGGTAATTCAGGCTCATCGTCAGGCACTTTTCCTATATCATGTAATAGGCCTGCACGTTTGGCAAGCTTGGCATTTAATCCCAATTCACTGGCCATAATGGCACAAAGGTTGGCAACCTCACGTGAGTGTTGTAACAAATTTTGACCATAAGAAGATCGGTATTTCATTCTGCCTACCATGCGAATCAATTCAGGTGCAAGACCGTGAATTCCTAAGTCAATACAGGTGCGTTTCCCGGTTTCTATAATTTCTTCTTCAAGTTGCTTGCGTACTTTATTCACCACTTCTTCAATTCGTGCAGGGTGAATACGTCCGTCACTCACCAACTGATGCAGCGCAAGTCGTGCTAACTCGCGTCTGACAGGATCGAAGCCACTCAGAATAATTGCTTCGGGAGTATCGTCAACAATAATTTCTATTCCTGTTGCAGCTTCAAGTGCTCTGATGTTTCTTCCTTCGCGACCAATTACACGGCCTTTTACGTCATCGTTCTCAAGATTGAAAACAGTAACAGAATTTTCAACAGCATGCTCTGTTGCCACACGCTGAATGCTTTGAATGATGATGCGTTTTGCTTCTTTATTGGCAGTTAATTTAGCTTCATCCATAATCTCTTTGATATAAGATTGTGCATGAGTGCGGGCTTCGGCTTTGAGTGTTTCCATTAACTGCGTTTTGGCTTCATCCTGGCTGATGCCTGCAATTTTTTCAAGAGCCTGAACATGCTTTTGAAGTGATTTGTCAACTTCCTGCTTACGGGCTTCTACAATCTGCATCTGTCCTTTGAGGTTGCTCTGCAAGGCTTCATACTCCTGATGTTTGCGAGAGTTTTGTTCAAGTTTTTGATTCAGTTCACGCTCTTTTTGTTTGATACGGTTTTCTGAGTCAGAAATTTTCTTGTCTTTTTCAGCAATCATCTTCTCATGCTCTGATTTTAGCTGGAAAAATTTTTCTTTTGCTTCAAGAAGTTTATCTTTTTTAATAACCTCACCTTTAGCTTCTGCTTCCTTTATCAGCGTATCCGCCTGTTGTTGAGCTGCACCTACTATTACAGCATTGTTCTTTTTTGTTACGAGGAAGGTTATAATTGCTGCTATCAATGCCGCACCTATTCCAACTCCTATGATTATTGGATCCATTTTTTAATAAAATAATTTTATATCCCCATAGGGATTTTTTGTTAAACTTTCATTCTGCAAAACACGAAACCAATCTTAAGGCTAAAGATTTGAATTCAGTTTAACGTTTTTGAAAAAGCCGAATGAACAAGCTGCACAGCAATGCACAGCAATGATTATGGTTCTTTAGTATTTATTAAACAACTCCGGCTGCGCCAGAAAACCGTTTAATAATGCATCCAGCGACTCCAGTTTTTCCATACGAGTATTTTCTGATTTCTTGCCGGAAGCCTGTTGGCTTATGAGTTCTCCGGCAATACTAAATGCACACATTGCCAGAATATCCTGATTGTCATTAACTGCATAAGATTTACGTAATGCAGCAATTTTATCATTTAAAAGCTTTTCAGCTTTTAAGATATTCTCTTGATCGGCTGCAGGAACCTTTAGGTTCAGTTGTCTGTTGCCGACATTTATAAGCATGGATACCGTTTCCATTTTATTCTTACTTATCCAATAATGCAAGACACTTGTCAATCTCCTGCACGTATTCGTCAATTCTTGATTTCAAAAATTTATTCTCTTCTTTTGTTTCTGTTGTTTCGTTGGTGGCTAAATTAAGTGATTTATTTGTTTCCTCCAACTGAGTCAACTGTTGCCCCTGCATATCAATCTTTTGCTCATGGTGGCGCATCTTTTCTGTAAGGCTTTTAACCTGCTCTGTCAATTGACGGTTTTCATCTTCATACATGGCTTTTTCTTCTGCCAGGTTTTTATTGAGTTCAATTAGTTTTTGAATTTTTGATTCAATAGCTTTGATTTTTTCGAATTGCTGATCCATAATTATTTGATTAAATGGTTTTTGATTCAGTAAAAATATTATTCCTGATTGTATTACGACCTCATCAAACTAAAAATTAGCAACAACACTTTGTTAATTATTCAAAATAAGGGCAACTGTCCTTAAAACATAATACTTTGGATTGTAATTGTTTGTTATAACTCTGTTTAAGTAATTGAAGTTATTTATTTGTAAAACAGTTGTTTGTACGAAATAATAGATGTTATTGTGTTAAACATCGCTATCTTCCGGTTTAGTTGAAACCTCTTATTTTTGCCAACTTCATGACTAAGTATTTTTTCACATTCCTTTTTGCTTCTGTAATTTTAATTGCTCAGGCTCAAAAAACTCCTTCAAAAATAGAATTGGTACATGCCAATACTTTGGAAGGTGATGATGCTTTGGGTAAAGATGTAAGACGTCTTTTAGGAGAAGTGGTTTTTAAGCAAGAAAACACATTTATGTATTGCGACAGTGCCTATCTCTATGCTGCAACAAACAGTATGGATGCTTTTGGGAATGTGCGGATTGAACAAGGCGATACCATTAGTCTAACTGGTGACATTTTAAAGTATAATGGCAACAGCAGACAAGCGCGTTTACTCAACAACATTATTTTTAGCGACAGAAAAATGACTCTTGTTTCACAAAACCTCAACTATAATCTTGATACAGGTATTGCAGATTATGTTGATGGCGGTCGGATTGTTGATGGCGCGGATACTTTAACCAGTCGCTTTGGCACGTACTTTAGTAATCAGAAAAAATTAGCATTTAAGAAAGATGTTGTATTGAAGCATCCCGGATATAGAATGGAAACCGACACCCTGGTTTATGGAACGGTTAATAAGGTTGCCGAATTTTATGGCCCATGTTATATTCGTTCAAACGACAGTTCCGTTATTTACTGTGAGAACGGGTGGTACAATACGATGACCGATAAAGCCTTCTTCAGTAAAAATGCTTTTGTTCAGAATAAAAATCAAATTCTTAAAGGCGACAGTATGTTTTTTGACAATAAGTCCTCAGCCGGAGAAGCATTTAAAAATGTTAGCATTACGGATACAACAGAAAAAATCGTTGTCAATTCTGACTATGGATATTATAATGGGAAGAGGGGCAATTCTTTTATGACTGGCAATTTACTGATGACTAGGATGTTTGAAAAAGACAGTTTGTATATGCATGGCGACAGTCTTACATCATTGTTTGATTCAACAGGAAAAGCAATTTCTTATGCGGTTTACCACAATGTTAGAATGTATAAGAAAGACTTGCAGGCAACTTGTGATTCTCTGATATACACTGCTGCAGACAGCATGTTGAATTTATATCACAATCCGGTGATGTGGAATGAAGCCAATCAGCTTACTGCAGATTCTATTTCAATGCTTATTACTTCTGCCGGTATTCAAAAATTGTTTCTTAATCAGTCTGCATTTATTACCTCTAAAGAAGACAGCATTCGGTTTAATCAACTTAGAGGAAAAACCATGGTTGGACATTTTAAAGACAATATGTTGAGTAAAATTGATGTTTTCGGCAATGGTCAGAGTATTTATTTTGCTAGAAATAAAAAGAACGAACTAACAGGAGTCAATCGTGCCGACTGTAGTAACATGATTATAATAATTAAAGATAGCAAAATCAGTAAACTTAAACTTATAGAAAAACCTGATGCAACATTTTATCCAATTGGCGAACTTGCAGCCTCAGAGCTGATGTTAAAAGGGTTTAACTGGCAGGAAAGTAAGCGCCCTGTGGACAAGAATGATATTTTTAGAAAAAATTAGTACAAATGTTTAAACTTAAATTACCAACAGACCCACGATGGGTAAATATAGTTGAGACAAATATTCCTGAAATTCTTACTGACCATGCCTGGTGTGAGCAGAAGGCTGCAAGCAATGCCATATCCCTGATTGTTCGTTTTCCGGAATATACAGAAATGGTGAAAGTATTATGTGATATTGCCAGAGAAGAAATGGAGCATTTCAGAATGGTGGTTGAGAAAATGGAACAGCGTGGCTGGACTTTGGGTCCCGAGAGAAAAGATGATTATGTGAACCGTATTTATCAGTTTCAGCGCAAAGGAGGAACCCGTAACCAGCGAATGGTTGACCATCTGCTTTTTGCCGCAATGATAGAAGCACGCAGTTGCGAAAGATTCAAAGTGCTAAGTGAAAACATAAAAGACAATGACCTTGCCGCATTTTATCGGGAGTTGATGATAAGTGAAGCCAATCACTACACAACATTTATAAACTTTGCAAGAGAGCATGCAACAGATGATGATGTAGAAAAACGTTGGGAGGAATATCTTGCATTTGAGGCAGAGATTATTGCTCAATTTGGTAAGAAGGAGACTGTGCACGGTTAATTTAAATGAAAGTAAGACAAACAGTGTTATGAAAGATATTTCGATTATTATTCCTATTTATAATGAAGAGAACAACATCCATCTGTTACATGAAAGTCTCACTTCTGTTGTTTCAAAAATCAGCAACAGTTATGAACTTATATTTATTAATGATGGCAGCCGCGACAATAGCCTTTCAATGGTAAAGGCACTTGCTGCAAATGACCAACATGTTTACTATATAAACTTCAGCCGCAACTTTGGACATCAAATTGCTGTTAGTGCAGGACTGGATTTTTGTACCGGAAATGCTGTAGCCATTATTGATGCCGACTTGCAAGACCCACCGGAGTTGATTCAGGAAATGTATCAAAAAATGAAAGAGGGATTTGAGGTTGTTTATGCAAAACGGAAAAGCAGAGATGGCGAAAACTTTATAAAAAAATTTACAGCAAAAATTTTTTATAGAATACTTGCCCGAATTACCTCTGTAGAAATTCCTGTTGACACCGGAGATTTCCGCATTATGGATCGTAAAATCGTTGATGTGCTTAAACACATGCCTGAGCAACAGAAATATTTGCGTGGACAAATACCCTGGATTGGTTTCAGGCAAACCTTTGTAGAATACGACCGCAAAGAGCGGCATGCTGGCGAAACAGGTTATACCTACAGAAAAATGATGCGTTTTGCTATTGATGGGATTACCTCATTTTCAACAGCTCCATTAAAATTTGCTACTGCCAGTGGCTTTGTAGTTTCTTTTATTTCTTTTATCTGGATATTGTATGCACTTTACTCACGCTTTATCATTAAAGATTATGTGCAGGGATGGACATCTATAATGATTGCTGTCTTATTTCTTGGAGGGGTACAACTTATTTGTATTGGAATCATTGGAGAATACATCAGCCGCATGAGTGCCAATATCAGAAACAGACCATTATATGTTGTGCAAGATACCAACATACAATCATGATAGCATAAAGAAAAGTTTTATGAGTCACAACCATCAGTACTGCAACTTTCTCCAGAGGTTATTTGTAAACCGGATTGCGGATTAGTTTCAAGCCATTCACTGTAAGATTTGTTCAATGTGTCGAGAAATACTTCTGTTGGTTGCGCACCTGAAATAGCGTACTTTCTGTTGAAAACAAAAAAAGGAACTCCGGTTACACCGATTGCTCTTGCTTCCTGAATATCCTGATCTACTTCATAAGCATAAAGGTCGTCTGCCAATGCTGTTGTAACCTCTTCTTTAGTTAATCCTGATGCAATGCCAATAGCAATTAATTCAGCATCATCAGCAAGGTTTTTTCCCTCGGTAAAATAAGCGTTAAACATATTTTCTTCAACCCGGTCGGCAAGTCCTTTCTTTTTTGAAAATTGAATAACACGATGTGCCTTGACCATATTGGCAACTACTAATTTGTCTAGTTGATAATCCAGTCCTGCTTGTTTGGCCATGGCAACCACATGTTCATGCATTTTTACCGACTGTGCAAGGCTGATGCCTTTTCTTTCGGCCAGATATTCATAAACATTAAGTGGTTTCTCAAATTCCAGTGGAGTTTCAGGATCTAGCAAATAGCTTTTCCATTTCAACTCTATATTATTCTTGCCTGCAAATTGTTTTAATGCATTTTCATAGTGACGTTTGCCGATGTAGCAAAAGGGGCACATAATGTCGCTCCAGATTTCAATTACCATTTTTTTTAAATATTATTTTGACGGATAAACAACAACTACTGAAAATAGTTTTTTAAGTGATGGCTATCCACTGTTGACAGTGTTGATGAAGAATTAGGTAAGGAGATAATTTGATAATTCAGAATTGTTATTACGTATTGCAGATAACCTTGTGCTTTAACCTAAGGAATATAAGAGCCTTTTCTCCATCGTTGAAAAGGCAGGCACAAAAAAAGCCTCGCTTATTGACGAGGCTTTTTCTACAAATCAAAATGAAACTTTTTTATTTTTTCTTGGTCTCAGCTGTCTTAACAATTTTTTCTTCAATACGTGCAGCCTTACCTGAAACATTACGCAGGTAATAGATTCTTGCTCTACGAACAACACCGCGTTTGTTTACATCAATTTTAGTAATTTTAGGGCTGTACAGTGGAAAAATACGTTCAACACCTACACCATTAGAAATTTTACGAACGGTAAATGTTTGTGTAGCTCCATGTCCTTTACGTTGAATAACTACGCCTTGAAACTGCTGCTCGCGCTCTTTATTACCTTCAATAATTTTATAGAAAACGGTAATGGTATCACCAGCTTTGAAATCCGGAGTATCTTTTACCGGTATTAACTGTTTTTCTGCTAATTTAACTAAATCCATCGCTTTAATGTTTTGATGATGATAAATTTTGGGAGTGCAATAATAGTAAAAAAAGCTTTAGGGAAATAAGATTTCTCCTAACTTTTTAAAATTTATTTAAAAAACCGCATTTTATTGAAAAACAGTTATTTGCTGTTGTTGTCAGATAAGTCCGGTCTTCTTATTTGGGTACGTTCCAGGCTTTGTAGGTGCCGCCATTCATTAATAAGGCTTTCATTACCGGATAAAAGAACTTCAGGAACATCCCAGCCTTTGTAATTTGCCGGTCGGGTATAAACAGGTGGTGCCAGCAGGTTATCCTGAAAAGAGTCAGACAGGGCCGAGGTTTCATCATTTAATACTCCCGGAATAATTCTGATGATACTATCACATAGTACAGCTGCGGGTAGTTCACCACCTGAAAGAACATAGTCGCCCACAGAAATTTCGCGTGTAATAAGATGCTGCCGCACTCTTTCATCAACACCTTTGTAATGACCACAAAGGATGATGATGTTTTTTTTCAGCGACAGGCTATTGCTCATTCCCTGGTTAAGTTGTTCGCCATCGGGTGACATATAGATGACTTCGTCATAAGTTCTTTTTGATTTAAGGTCTGCAATACAGTGGTCAATAGGTTCTATCATCATCACCATTCCGGCACCACCGCCAAAGGCATAGTCGTCAACGCTTTTATGTTTGTTGGTGGCATAGTCGCGAAGGTTAATGATATTTATTTCAACAAGATTTTTCTGAATGGCTCTTTTAAGAATAGAATGACTGAAAGGGCCTTCAAGCAAACCGGGATGTACTGTTATAATATCAATGTGCATCATCAGATTTCAGTGGTTTTGGCCTGGTTCCAAAAAACATCCATTTGCGCCAACGATAGTTCATGTAACGTTTTTCCTGATTCCTTAACCTTTTCTTCCATATACCTGAAACGTGAAATAAATTTTCTGTTAGTGCGCTCTAATGCCTCATCAGGATTCAAGTTGTGAAAACGTGCGTAATTGATTAAGGCGAATAAAACATCTCCTAATTCGGCAGACATTTCTTTTTGGTCTTTGCGAGACACTGCTTCCTGAAATTCGTTGAACTCTTCTTCAACTTTTTCCCACACCTGCTCGGGTTTTTCCCAGTCGAAACCTGCACCCCGAGCTTTCTCCTGGATGCGTTGGGCTTTTACCATACTGGGTAATGAGCGTGGCACTCCTTCTAATACAGATTCCTTACCTTCTTTCATTTTTAACTTTTCCCAGTTACGTTTTACTTCTTCTTCATCGGCAACAGCAATTTTTTGTCCATCGGCAGCAGGATAAATATGTGGATGACGCGAAATTAATTTTTCACATTCTGTATTAATTACATCAGCAATGTTAAATAAGTTTTTTTCTTCAGCTATGCGCGAATAAAAAATCAGATGCAGCATAATGTCGCCCAATTCTTTTTTAACCTCTTCCAAATTGTTGTCTAAGATGGCATCACTCAATTCATAAACCTCTTCAATGGTGAGATGCCGTAGCGACTCAATAGTTTGCTTTTTATCCCATGGGCATTGTGTACGCAGTTCGTCCATGATGGTACAAATTCTTTTAAAGGCATTTAATTTTTCTTCCATTGTTAAAAGCATTTTCTTTGCAAAGGTATGATTCATAAAGAAGGCATTAGTTTTCTGTCCACACTATTTTTACTCATGATGACTGTTGCTGTACAAGGGCAGCAAGTCACACATGGTACGTGGATACTTGGCGCAGAGGGGCATTATGGTTTTGTAATGGCTCACCGGCCTTCTGTTCAACCACTGCAGCATAGCCATCTTGGTGGTATGATGATTACATTATCACATCAGGCAGATGGCAAGCGGACATGGCAGCAACATTTTCATTTTCCTGAAACAGGAGTTAAATATGGTTTTTTTGGTTTGGGAAATAAAGAACAGTTAGGTTATGGTCATGTAGTATATCCATACATTGACATTCCACTCGGCAGGTCAGAAAAGCCATTTCTGCATTTTCAATTTGGATGGGGATTGGGATATGTTACAAAACCTTATAACAGAAATGAAAATTATCAGAACGTAGCTATTGGCTCACATCTGAATGCTGTTATTGCATTTAACCTTCACTCGGAGTTTTGGTTTACTAAACGAGATAGAATAGCTCCTGCCATAGGGCTGACGCATTTTTCAAATGGAAGTACAGCAATGCCAAACCTCGGTATTAATTTAATCTCGACACAACTACATTACAGCCATTCTTTTGGTGAGCCAAAAAGTATTATCAAGCAAGAGTCTCTGCCATTTGAAAATAGAAACCGATTCACGATTTTTGGAGCATGGGCATTTAAACAGGTTTATCCTCTAGCGGGACGCACCTGGTATGCATGGACGCTTTCTCCAGCATTTTTAAGACAGTACAGCCCTAAATCAGCGGCAGGCATAAGCGTTGATATGTTTTATGACCCGACTATTAATTACAGACTTGAATATGAAGACATGAAAACACAAGGTACGTGGTCAAATTTTCGTGGAGGTGTTGCAGGAGCGTATGAGATTATTTTTTCAGATTTTTCTGTTATACTGCAAATGGGTGTTTATGCAAAAAATGATTGGAAGAAAGATGGCTTGTTCTACAACAGATTAGGTATGCGTTACCGCATTTATGATGGAATGTTTGCTTGCATCAACTTGAAAACACATATTGCAAGAGCCGATTTTATAGAGTGGGGGATAGGATATAATTTTAATAAAAAAGCATGGAATTAAAAGAACTATTGTTGTGGGTAATTGCGTCAATACTGGTGCTGAATTATCTGTTGAGTATGAGTTTGTCTATTTTAAATTTATTAAATTTATCAGAAAAGCAACCGGATGAACTGAAACAATTTTATGATGAAGAAAGGTATAGAAAATCACAACAATATGAACATGAGAAAAGCCGCTTTGGGATGCTTAGTGAAACAGTCATGTTTATCATATCATTCTTTTTTCTGATTTATGGTGGTTATGGTTGGCTTGATGGCTGGACACATGGTATTACTACAGATTTGTTATGGTCCACTTTGCTGTTTTTTGGAATTTTTGCACTCTTCAGTGATTTAATAAGCATACCGTTTTCTCTTTATTCCACCTTCGTAATTGAAGCACGTTATGGATTTAACAAAACAACATTTGCTGTCTTTATTTCAGACAGAATTAAAGGATATTTTCTTGCCGGAGCATTAGGTGGAAGTCTATTGGCCTTGTTTGTTTTGTTTTATCAATATACAGGAAGTGATTTTTGGATTTACATGCTTGTAGTCTTTGCTTTCTTTATGGTATTATTGAATATGTTTTACACTTCGTTGATTCTGCCAATGTTCAATAAACTTACTCCGTTGGCTGATGGTGAAGTGCGTACTGCAATTGAGAATTATTGTCAGAAAAACAAATTTGAAATTACAAACCTCTATGTAATGGATGGAAGCAGACGATCATCAAAAGCAAATGCGTTTTTCAGTGGATTAGGCAAAAAGAAAAAGATCGTACTTTTTGACACCCTGGTAAATAATTATTCGAAAGATGAGTTGGTTGCTGTGTTGGCTCATGAAGTGGGACATTACAAGAAAAAGCATACACTTTTTTCAATGATATTTTCTATACTCCAAACGGCTTTAATGTTGTGGTTACTTTCTGTTTTTATCAATAATGAATGGTTTTCATTAGCTTTGGGAGGAACAGACTACAGCCTGGCATTAAGTCTAATAGCGTTTACTTTATTGTATTCGCCTTTATCACTTATTACAGGAATTCTGATGAATATTTATTCCAGAAAGAATGAATTTGAAGCGGATAATTTTGCAAGAGTAACATTCAGTGCAGAAGCGTTAGCAAGTGCATTAAAAAAACTCAGTTCAGATAGTTTGTCAAACCTTACCCCGCATCCAATGTATGTATTCTTTTATTACTCGCATCCGCCTTTATTGCAGCGGTTAAAAGCGTTGCAGGTGTAGTTCTGATTTCTACTTTTTAAAATTAAAGTTATAGCGGTTTAACATGCAATGTCAACAACATTGTGCGAAAAAAATCATGAAACAACTGTAAAGTTGAAATAAACTTCTGTTATTTGTAACTATAGCTACAGGCATGGAGTTGTTTCATATAGGATTTTTAACAGTAAGATTACTTGATATAATTGATGTATTAATTGTAGCATGGGTGCTGTATAAACTTTATCGTTTGCTGAAAGGTGGTGTTGCTATGAATATCCTGATTGGTATTCTCACTATATATTTTCTCTGGTGGCTTTTTGTGAAAGTGCTCGATATGCAATTGCTTGGTGCATTGTTTGGACAGTTTATTGGTGTTGGGGTCATTGCACTCATCATTGTTTTTCAGCAGGAGCTGCGGAGGTTTTTAATTTTTGTAGGCTCAAATACCATTTTCACCCGTGGCGATTTTTTTAAAAATCTTTTTCATGGAAATTTCAAGCTGCAACAACCTGTTGAGTTAAGTGTAATGCCCATTGTTCGTGCCTGCGTTTCAATGTCAAAAACAAAAACAGGAGCTTTGATTGTTGTTACCAGAAAAACCGATTTGAATTTGTTTGAAGGTACCGGTGATTTTATGGAAGCCGAAGTTTCCAAACGGCTTTTAGAGAGTATTTTTTTTAAAAATAGCCCTTTACATGATGGTGCTGTCATCATTCGTGGCAATAGAATTCGTGCAGCACGCTGTGTTTTGCCGGTAACAGAAAGTTTGGACGTTCCTGCAAATTATGGAATGCGTCACAGAGCGGCATTGGGTATAACAGAACAGAGTGATGCAATTGCTCTGGTAGTTTCGGAAGAAAATGGACAAATTTCTATTGCTGCAGGTGGATCGTTTTATGCCAACCTTTCGCCAGATGAGTTGGAAAAGAAATTAAAAGAACTGATGGAGTGAGGTATGCTGCCATCATATCAAAATAGAAATTTTGATTTTGTAAAGGCTTTCTTGCGGAGCAGATACCTGCATATTTTAATATTTGGTTAAAGTATGGTTAAATCATAAAGTTAAGCTGTTGATTAATATCATATTTGCCTCTTACAGAAATTAGATTAGCGGATATTTTAATTCATCTATCTTTGGCAGAGAATTTTTAATATGTCATCCGTATCATTCAACAATCTGAAGGTTGCATTTGCTTATAAGAGCGATGCAGATCTTAAAAGAGCCTATTGGTTATTCAAGCTCATCAATGTTAACTTTCTCGTAAAAATTGGTCCCGGAATCACCAATGCAGTTTTGAAAATGGGTTTACCTATTAAGCCATTGATAAGGGCTACCATTTACAAACATTTTTGTGGAGGAGAAACCATTGAACAATGCACAGAAACGATAAATAATCTAGGAAAATTTGGAGTAGGCTCTATCTTGGATTATTCTGTAGAAGGACACCACAACGAATCTGATTTTGATCATAGCTGTGCAGAAATTGTTAAAACCGTAAAGCATGCAAGTGGAAAGAAGAACATTCCGTTTTCAGTATTTAAGGTTACCGGTGTTGGCAGGATGGATTTGTTAGAGCGTGTCAGTAGTCAGGTTTTACTTACTGAAGCTGAAGAAGCAGAATTTCAGAGATTAAAAGCCAGAGTTGAATCAATTTGTAGGACGGCAGCAGAGAATAGTGTGCGTTTGTTTATTGATGCTGAAGAAACATGGATTCAGGATGCTATTGATACCATGGTTGATGACATGATGTTGAAATACAATAAAGAAAAAACGCTGATTTTTAATACCGTTCAACTTTATCGTCATGACAGGGTTGCATTTATGAAAGAGAATATTGCAAAAGCCCGTTCAGGCAATTACAAAGTAGGATATAAATTAGTGCGTGGTGCGTATATGGAAAAAGAAAGAGAACGCGCAACAACGAATGGTTATCCTTCACCAATACAACCCGATAAAGCAGCATGTGATCATGACTACAACGAAGCAGTAAAGTTGTGTATTGATAATATAGACATGGTTGCTGTTTGTGCAGGCACACACAATGAAGAGAGCAGCGCCTTACTCGCAAAACTCATGGAAGAAAAAGGAATTGCAAATTCTGATGAGCGTGTTTGGTTTTCCCAACTGCTTGGCATGAGCGACCACATCAGTTTTAATCTTGCCAATGCAGGTTATTGCGTTTGTAAGTATGTGCCTTATGGACCTGTGGTGTCTGTGTTACCTTATTTATTCAGACGTGCTGCTGAAAATACCAGTATGAGTGGTCAGATGGGTCGCGAATTGAGTATGATTACGCAAGAGATTGAAAGACGTAAGAAAGAAAAATAGTTTAAGAAAATCGAGCAATATCCACATCTGCCATTAATGGTTTATCGTGTGCAAGATGACTGGCAAAATGTTTTGAAAAATAAGGTGCCAGCATAATACCTTTTGTGCCAAGCCCATTAAATATTCCAATGTTTTTATGTTTTGGATGTATGCCGATAAAAGGTCTTCTCTCTTTTACACTTGGTCTGATGCCTGCTTTCTGATCAACTATTTCAAAGTCTGTTTTCAAAACTGCATGCAGCTTTTCGGTTAAAGTGTTTCTGGCGCTTTCTGTTGTGTCTGTTGTTAAATCATTCCATTCGTAGGTTGAGCCTACTCTGAACAACTGATTGCCTATTGGCAGAATAAAAATGCCATGATTTATAATTTGTTTTTCTGAAAGTGTATTGCAACGTATTGTCAGTATTTCTCCTTTGGAAAGCTGATAGGGCAGATAATTAAAAAATGGATTACTGATGCCATCTGCACCTTCACAGAAAATTATTTTATGAGCTTCTATATTTTTATAAATTATTTTATTGGAAAATTGTAAATCGTTAAAGTTGAATTTTTCTGAATGGATAATCCCCATCTTCAGGTATTGGGTTTTTAAAACATTAACACATGCAGAAATATTTACATAGCCACTGTTTTTTAATTCAATTGCACCATAAGGGCAATGGACAGATTCAATTGTGTCAGGTGCTAAAAAGCAATTTATGTATTTGCCGATGTCGTGACTTGATGCACGATTTTGCCATTCATTCCATTCTTTAACAGAAGCCGGAATTTCCACCACCGGCATTTCATGAATATAAGTTTCCCCAAAGTGTGTTCCTAATTGAGAAAAGAGTGCTTTTACTTCTGCAAGGAGTTCATCAGCCATCCATGTTCTTACAATGCGCCTTCCTGTAACCGGTAAAAAAATTCCTGCCGAAACCTGTGATGCAGCGGTGTTATTGAACTCATCAATAATTACAACTTTTTTTTCAAACTGTAAAAGATTCCATGCAAGTAAACTTCCGGCTAAACCATTTCCGACTATGATAAAATCAGTTTTCATGTGGGAAGGTTTGTTCTTGTCATAGCAATTTAATTCGTAAATCTGATGCTTAAAAGAGAGTTGAACACAATGCTATAGGCGTTCAATAACAAATTCGGCTTTATTCATCTTTCTTCTTTTTACGTTTTTTCTTTTCATCTTTTTTGCCGGAATCATCTTTGGTGGCATCTTGTTTTTTATCTTCCTTGGTGTAGGCAACCAATGCTAGTTGAGTTCCTTGTTGACTGATTGCAATTCTGTAAAAATTCCCAACCGACTTACTGAAGTCTGCAAGTTCTGTCCACCCGTTCTCAGGCTTACTACGGTCAAACATCATCAATTTGCCTTCGTAGCCGATAAGCAGTTTACCATCTTTTGTCCACACATAATCTTCAACACCTTTTTTAAGTTGGCAAACACTTCCAATCAATCCTGAATTTATTGAAAACGACATAAGCATATATCCGTTGGTGTCTGCTTTGTCAACATAGCTTATTTCATTATCACCGTCAGGAATAACAGCAATACAGCGTCCAATATTTTTTGCCAATGGGATAAATTGCTCACCCGGCATTTCGTAAATATTTAATTCCATTACATTGTTGTTTAGATCAGCAACAGCATAGGTGCTGTCATTTGCAATACAGTAATAGGCAACAGAATCAGATACACCAAGAAGCTGAAATTCATTAGTTCCATCCATTAGTATTCTGTACAAACGCTGACCTTTATCTGCATCAACTCTCACAACAGTAAATCCTAAATCATCTGTCGTCACCCGTGGTGAAAATTCACTTTCAGGTGTTTCTGTCAGCCTTGTGTTGGTGCTGTCTTCAAGGTTATAAACAAAAATATCACTCTGTAAAGTGTCGTAATAGGCTACATAATAAACTTTACTGCCGTCTTTAGAAAATGAAGGTTGATTGTCATATCCGGGGCGATGTGTGATATTCAGCGGAGCAGTAAAAAAATATTGTCCTTCGCGGTTCATGCCAAAGCTTGTTAGAAAAATATCTGTTGACATTTGTTGTGCAGATGTTGTCAGTACAGAAAAAATTGTAAGTACTGATAAATAGAATCGTGTCATTTATGTTGTGTTTTTATGATTTTCAAAATGGTGTCGCGTGATGATATAGTTTTTGTTGTAATATCTAAGCTATCAATTTCTGTTTTACTATGCTTGTATGTACGGAGGCGAATTTCCGATTTTTCGTCTAAAAATAAAATTTTTGCAGAATCTGGCATAAAACCAATAAAAATATTTCGTGCAAGGGTTTTGTTAAAGATACCTATTCTCTTTACAACCTTAAAGGTAGCTTCATTGTTGTTTTGTTTGATTAAGCCTTGTTCTTTCAAGAGGTAGTAGTTCTTGTTTAGAAGCATCTCATGTGCATTTTCTGTGTTCAGGTAACCCATACTCAGAATAGTAAGCATTTTAGATGGCGCTATTATAAACAAAGGCAAACTCAGCATAAAAACACCGAAATATATTTTTAAAATAAGGGGAAATTTTCGTCTGACAATGAGTGTAAATGGAATAATGCCACTACATATAATAGCAGCAAAAAGCATGACTACTCTTTCTTCGTGTACAGCGTTTCTATAAATCAAATACAGAGCAATTGAAGTTATGTGCAAGGCAATGGCAATATAGCTAAAAAGTACAGGAATGCGTGGGCTTACCATGAGTAAAATCAAGGATAGCACAAAGCATGAGATTATAGTAATGAGTAGAAAATTCAGGAGTGCTACCATTTAATAAATATTAAGCCAAAAATAGCCAAACAACAGGGTGTTTGTTCAACTCCGGTTGTTGTTTTTTCCATTCAGAAATTCTTTGTGTCTTAATTTTTTCATTTTCACACTGCAATGCAGAAGCTATGCAAAGACGGGTTGATGGTTGCAGGTTATTCAGAAAATCATCAAACAAAGCATTATTGCGATAGGGTGTTTCAATAAATATTTGTGTTTGATTGCGTTGTGCAGATTCTTTCTCTGCTTTTTTTATTGCATTATTACGTTCTGTTTTTTCTTTTGGCAGATAGCCATTAAAAGCAAACTGCTGCCCATTGAGTCCAGAAGCCATTAGTGCTAAAAGTATAGATGATGGGCCTGAAAGTGGCACTACCTTTATTTGCAATTTATGTGCTTCGGCTACAATTAATGCACCAGGATCGGCAACAGCAGGACAGCCTGCATCGCTCAGCATACCAACGTTTTTTCCTGAAAGCAGGTTACTGAAAAATGATGTTTCAAAAACGTTGCCGTCATGCTTGTTGAGTTCATGAATGATGAGTTGCTGTTGTGGTGTAGGGATGTTGCAATGTTTAAGAAACTGTCGGGCTGATTTTGAATTCTCGACAATAAACTCATCCAATGAATGAATAATTTCAATAACAGTTTGAGGCAGATAATCTATTGCCTGAATGCTACCAATAGCAGTAGGAATAAGGTATAAAATTCCTTTTGTTTTTTTGTCAGACAAGTGCGGATTGAGCATAAGCAAACTTTTTCAAAATGCGTTGACAAGCATCGTCAAGTAAGCTAAATACATGCTCAAAATCACTTTGATCGCCATAGTAGGGATCGGGAACAGTTTTTTTGCCCAGTCCTGCATAATCTAATAAAAGATGAATACGTTTTGCCTCAGTTGCATCATTGGCATATTCCAACAGGTTTTCGTAATTATTGTTATCCATTGCAAAGATGTAGTCAAAATTTTTGATATCATCTTTGGTAAAACTACGAGCCCTTTGCACTGAAATGTCAATTCCATATTTGGCGGCAACAGCTATTGAACGTTTATCAGGTAACTCACCGGTGTGATAGTTTATCAAACCGGCCGAATCAACTTGGGCAGCAATACCTGCCTGATTGAGTTTATTTTGCATTATGCCCTCGGCAATTGGAGAACGGCAGATGTTGCCGAGGCAAACCATCAAAATTTTCACCTTAATTTTTGTGATTAAGATTTATTCGCTTTTGCAGATCGCTAATATAGCCTTTGAATTTTTTATCAGTCTCCATCAGGTTGTTGACTGTACGGCATGCATGTAAAACAGTTGCATGGTCTTTGCCTCCACAATGTGCACCAATTGCTGAAAGAGATGATTTTGTGAGGCTCTTAGAAAAATACATTGCCAACTGACGTGCCTGAACCACTTCACGCTTGCGTGTTTTTGATTTTAAAGTTTCTAAAGGCAATTCAAAATAATCACATACTATTTTTTGAATATAGTCAATAGAAATTTCATGTACAGTATTTTTCACAAACTTGTCAATCATTTGCTTGGCAAGTTCAAGAGTGATAGGTTTTTTATTTAATGAAGTCTGTGCAATGATAGAAATGAGTGCACCTTCAAGCTCTCTGATGTTTGTTGTAATACTATAAGCAATATATTCAACAATTTCAGTAGGTAATTCAATGCCGTCATTATACATTTTCCTTTTCAGGATGGCAATGCGTGTTTCTAAATCTGGCGACTGCAGGTCGGCAGACAACCCCCATTTAAAGCGAGATAATAAACGTTGTTCAATACCTTGTAAATCAACCGGTGCTTTATCAGAGGTTAGAATTATCTGTTTATTATTCTGATGGAGGTGATTAAAGATATGGAAGAAGACATCCTGTGTTCTTTCTTTACCAGCAAGAAAATGAATATCGTCAATTATTAAAACATCCATCATTTGATAAAAATGTACAAAGTCGTTTGGTGAATTGTTTTTTACTGCATCAACAAACTGATTCATGAACCTGTCGGCAGGAACATAAAGTACAGTCTTATTCTGGAAATTATTTTTTATTTCAATGCCTATGGCATGAGCAAGATGTGTTTTTCCTAATCCTGTTCCACCATATAATAATAATGGATTAAAAGAAGTTCCACCGGGTTTGTTGGCAACAGCATAACCTGCAGAGCGTGCAAGACGGTTACAATCTCCTTCAATAAAATTGTCAAAAGAATAATTAGGATTCAGTTGTGAGTCAACATCAATCTTTTTTAGTCCAGGAACAATGAATGGATTTTTTATGGTTGTATTTAAACTAACCGGCATTGCTACCTGAGGATTTTTTAGGTTGCCTGTACCTTTTGCAGGAATTTTCACTGCATAAGGTTTTGAGCTGTTCATGTTATTCTCCATCAGGATAGAGTATTCCAAACGGCCTTCAGCACCTAATTCTTTTTTAATGCTTTTGCGCAACAGTTGTATAAAATGCTCTTCGAGCCATTCATAGACAAACTGGCTGGGTACTTCAATAGTAAGTACGTGCTTTTCTAGTTTTACCGGCTTGATAGGTTCAAACCATGTTTTAAAATTTTGTGGACTTACATTGTCGCGTATAAGCTTCAAGCAATTTTCCCACACTTTTTCAACATTTTTCTCTGTCTGTTTCAACACTAATTGTAATTTTAAAAGTTAAGTATTGGTTTGAGGTAAAATTTGGTTTTTAAAGATAGAAGTAAATTTTCAATTGTAAGATAAAATTCAAAAATTATTTTTTGGTGGTTCTCGTTTTTTAATCGAGGTGCAAATATGCTGTGAATATTTTTGAAAAAAAAATTAAATTGCTCTTGCATAATTCAAAACTTTTAACGTAGTGCTATCGGCTGTCAATGTACGCATTTTTTTATCAACAAAAAAATCAATTCTGCCTAATTTTATTCCTGCCCAACCGACCTGAGCCACCAAAACATCTTTATTGTCACGATTTTTATATACGAATGGTTTGTCAATGAATGTATGCGTATGACCACCGATTATTAAATCTATATTGAGCGATTTCTTTGCCAAAACATCATCACTTACCTTTTTATTTGGGTATCTATAGCCTAAGTGTGAGAGGCAAATAATTAAATCGCACTTCTCATTGAATTTTAAATGATGTGCAGTTTCTGCGGCTTTCTCCAAGGGGTCAAGATATTTTGTTTCTCCATACATTTTCTTGTCAACCAACCCTTCCAGTTCAATTCCGAGGCCGAATACTCCAATTCGTACATCTTCTTTTTCAAATATTTTATAAGGAATGGTTTTACCCGCCATAGATGTTCCTTTGAAATCGTAATTGCAAACTATTAGAGGGAAGTTTGCATGTTTCAATTGACTTGACAGTCCATCAACACCATTGTCAAAGTCGTGATTTCCAATAGTGCCGGCATCATATCCAAGTTGCGACATCAATTTTAGTTCTACTTCGCCACCAAATAAATTAAAGTAAGGTGTACCCTGAAAAATATCACCTGCATCAAGAAGTAAAACATTACGTTCTTTATTTCTGATATCATTAATAATAGCAGCACGTTGTGCTACCCCGCCAAGACCAGGATATTTTGGGTCGTTGGCCGGAAATGGATCTATGTGGCTGTGAACATCGTTGGTATGGAGTATGGTTATTTTTGTAACCCTTCTTTTTGCCAATGCCTGAAATGGTAATCCCGTGAGATTGAGTCCTGCAACGCCCACAGCAAATGTTCTTATAAAATCTCTTCTATTTGTCATAAATAATCCTCCCTTCAATTTTAGCAGATAATTTTTCTCCTTTTTTATTTTTTTCTTCCAGGTATTTAATGAGTAGGTCACGAAGTTTCATTCCTGTAGATATTTTTTTTTCTGCATCTGATAAAAAAGATAAATTGTCACCACCATTGGCAAGATAATCAGATGTTGCCACAACATAACTTTTAGAACTGTCGAATGGCATACCTTGAATTTTAGCTTCTGTTACGTTTGAATCATGAATGCGCATTGTTAATCCGGACACGGGCATACCCCCTTTAGCCGCAATAAAATTGATAAGTTTTGAGGTTGTTTCTCCATTCAATACCAGCAATACCATTTCGTTTTCAAATGGCATCAACGAGTATATATTACCTATGGTAATATCGCCTTTGGGCAGTGCTGCTCGCAAACCGCCATTGTTCAGAAAACAGAAATCAATTTTAGAAAAGCTATTATCATGGAAATCGTTTTCCACTTGTTTTAATGCTGCATCTGCAGTGAAATTTCCAAGTAAACCTTCTGGAGTCTTTTTCTGCATGCTCATTTCACTAACAATAATTACACGATCCATAATGGAATCAATGGTGTGCTTATAGGATGAATACGAATTTAAGATTGAGGAATCAACTTGGGTGTAGCCGGGTTTATTAAGAGGGTAGGTGGTGGTTTCTGTTTTTACTAAGTGTGCACTTTGTTTGCATGATGAAAATATAATCGCAATAGCAAGTAAAATATTTCGGAAAGACATACTGGTAAAGGTTCTCAAAATTGAATGCTAAAAGTAATGAACCAAATTATATGAAATGGTTAAAAAAAAATATTTTTTTTGGAATCGGTTTTTTTCAATCCTATTTTTATTTTATGCCAATCTCATTCTCTTATATGTTTATTAGCCATGTCATTGCTGCACAAGTACAGAATTGATAACTTTGCGCCATTATAAAGAACTCAATATCATTATTTCATGCACCTTCGCTTTAAATTAATACTTGTTGTACTTGTTCTGTTCAGTATCAGTGGTTTTGCACAGCGTACAGACAAATCATTCCGAATAAAGGTTTCTGATAACAGAAACTTGCAGTTTACCTCTTATGAATATTTGTTAAAGGATGACAGTGTGAAAATAAGTGGTGTTTCCGACTATGGTAAATCGCGTGTAGTTTATTTAGCAAAGAAATTGAAATCAAAACAAAAGAAATCAATCAGAAACTTTTTAAAAGATTTTCCGGTTGACTCATTGCAAAAAGAATACTTTGATGATTATGCAAACTTCGGTTATATCTCATCCGATCATTTTCCGAGAGTAATTGAGCTTGAAATAAGAATAGGGTTGAAACAGCATTTCAGTAAAGCTTCAAATGCCTACGTTAAAAATTATGCAAGGATGATAGATTTTCTCAATACATTGATAAATGATGATGTAGTAAAAATAAATTATCCGGAATCTGATTTTAAAAAGACTTTTTAAGCCATGAGAACAAAAACATCCAAACAGTTAAAGGTTAACGTTGTTACTCTTGGTTGCAGTAAAAACGTAGTTGATTCCGAAGTGCTGATGGGGCAGCTACGTGCCAATGAAATAGAAGTGGAGCATGAGTCGAAACGACAAGCAGAAATTGTAATTATAAATACCTGTGGTTTTATTGATAATGCAAAACAAGAGTCAATAGACACAATTCTACATTATGCAAAGGAGAAGGAAAAAGGTAAAATCGAAAAGTTGATTGTTACAGGTTGCCTTTCCGAAAGATACAAACCCGATTTAGAGAAAGAGATTAAAGGAATTGACAACATTTTTGGAACACGTGATTTACCATTACTTCTTAAAACACTTGGAGCAGACTATAAGCATGAGTTGATTGGAGAGCGGTTGGTAACAACACCACGTCATTTTGCCTATATGAAAATTTCAGAGGGTTGCGACCGTCCTTGTTCTTTTTGTGCCATTCCATTGATGCGCGGTGCACATATTTCAAAACCAATAGAAGAGTTGGTGCAGGAAGCAAAAATTTTAGCAGCCAAAGGCACAAAAGAATTACTGCTTATAGCACAAGATTCTACATTTTATGGATTGGACATTTATAAGGAAAGAAAACTTGCGAGTTTGATGGAGCAGTTGTGCACCGTTGATGGTATTGAGTGGATTCGCCTGCATTATGCATTTCCTTCAGGGTTTCCACTTGATGTCCTTGATGTAATGCAAAGAGAAAATAAAATTTGTAAGTATTTAGATATTCCACTTCAGCATGCCAGTGACAGTATGTTAAAGAGTATGCGCAGGGGAATTACAAGTGATAAAACAAGGGCGTTGTTAGACACCGTGCGAAATAAAATTCCAAATATTGCCATTCGTACAACATTCATTTCGGGTTATCCGGGCGAGACAGAGCAGGATCATGAAACATTAATACGTTTTCTTGAAGAATTACGATTTGAGAGGGTGGGAGTTTTTACTTATTCGCATGAGGAAAACACGCATGCTTACACATTGAATGATGATGTTGATGAAACAACCAAGCAACGCAGATTAGACGAATTGATGCAGGTACAACAGAATATTTCTGACAGCATAAATCAGAAAAAAATCGGAAAAAGTTTCAAAACACTTTTCGACAGGAAAGAAGGGAACTATTTTGTTGGAAGAACAGAGTATGATTCACCGGAAGTTGATAATGAAGTTTTAGTAGATGCTAATGAAAATTATGTACGTGTAGGTGATTTCGCCAATATAAAAATTACTTCTGCCGAGGCGTTTGATTTATATGGTACACTTAGTTAAACTTTTTTTACAAGAAGTTGTTTTACATCTGTTAATTACAAAACAATGAAACTGTTACTTATTATGTTCGCATTTCTTTTTGGCCCTGCTTCAACAGCTACTTCAATTTATGAGTTTAAAGTAGATGGCCTTTCCGGAGGACAGATTGACTTTTCAAAATATAAAGGCAAGAAAATATTGATTGTAAATACAGCCTCTAAATGTGGATATACACCACAGTACAGCGATTTGGAAAAACTGTATGAACAATATAAAGAAAAATTAGTTATTGTTGGATTTCCGGCAAACAATTTTCTGTGGCAGGAGCCAGGCAGTAATAATGAAATTGCAGAGTTCTGTAAGAAAAATTATGATGTAACTTTCCCGATGGCAGCAAAAGTTTCTGTTAAAGGTAGAGATATGCATCCACTTTTTCGTTGGCTTATAGAACAACCAAATGCAGATTTTACAGGTGGCATTAAATGGAACTTTGAGAAATTTTTAATTGATGAAAACGGAAAACTTATACATCGCTTTCGTTCAAGCGTCTCACCTACAAGCACTGAGATTACAAAATATCTTTAGTCTGTTTAAAATAATTCATTCGACTGATTCCACTGCAACGAATCAGTAATTGAACTATCAGCAGGCATTACGATTTTCAATGCCGGTCCTTTAAGTTTTACCTGTGGTTGAAGATTGAATGTATCTATTGGCGAAATCCAAGTTTTAGAAAGCATTCTATTGCTAACGATTTTGAAGTAGGAGGCAAGATAAGGTTTTAAGTTGCCTTCTTTATCAAAAGAATAACGATAATATTTTGGTCTGGGGATTATTGAGGCAAGAAAGATACTCTCTGCAAGATTCAGTTGCGAAGGAAGCTTACTGAAATAAAATTGTGATGCTTCTTTTATTCCATAAATTCCGGGACCCCATTCAATTGCATTAAGATAAATTTCAAACATCCGCTCCTTGCTTACCAGCCCTTTGTTTTCTATTAACCAAACAATAAGCATCTCCTGAAGCTTACGCGAAATGGTTTTTTCTCGAGACAGAAACACATTTTTCACCAATTGCATGCTGATAGTGCTGCCACCACGAACAAACCTTTTTGCCTTAATGTTTTCAATCATACTTTCTTTAAAGGCATCGGGAATAAAGCCACGATGGTAGAAAAAAGATGGATCTTCAGAGGTGAGAACAGCATATTGCAGATAGTGACTGATTTCATTTAGAGGCGTAAAATCACTGTTTTCAGGACCAATGAGAAAGCTTCGCTGAAGTCTGTCACCATCATAGGCATCAAACAAAAACGTGTTGTTTATTCGAGAAAAATTTTCATCGCCATATTTTTCAATTACCAACTGATTAGCTGTTAAGCCTGAATTGAATATCAGTGAATCGGGGGCTTCCATGTCTAGTGCAAAGTTCAAATCAAATTTTAATCTTCCTTTTGCTTTAAAATTTTTGAAATGGTAGAAAATACCCTTAGGGAGCGATTCAAAGAAGTCATCAGCACTTTCATCAAATGATAATGAAAGTGCATATCGGGGTGATTGTTTTCTGTCGTAAGAGGCTTTTGTTTTAAAATTTATTTTATTGATTGTAATATTTGCAGCACTATCGGTTTCAATCTGCTGATTATTGAATGAGCAAATTCCTGAAAACGAAAGTTTGCTAAAATCAACATCATCATTGGCAATGCGCCAATAGTTTACTCTCAGGCTATCCAGTTCTGTCTTAACCTGAAATATTGTATCCTTTTTTGAAGTTTGTTTTATTTGTAAAGAAATAGCCGAATAGGAAATTTTTGGTTTGTTGTCAACATCAAAGAATGGAAGCCAGTTTTCACCGGATAGTTTTTTAATGTTTAAGGACATTTCATTTTTATCACCATCCATTATAAAGCCTGCCTGCCATTTTTCGGTTTGTATATGGTCGTTGCTGTAAGCAGTAAAGCGACAATTCCCTCTGCGGTTTATGATTTCAGGAAAGTAAAAGTTTCTGGTTTCTTTATTTCTGATTACAGTTATTTTACATCGCTTCAAATTAAAACTTAAGTCAGAGAGGTCTGTTATCTTATTCCAAATGGTAAATACTTTTGAAGCTTGAGTACTTTGTACCTGTGATTTTTCGGTTACTTCCGGTTTGGATTTTCTGAAAAGGAAGGAATAATTACTAATTGAATCTCCTGAAGCAATTTTAATATTAATGTCAGACGCTAAAAAATTGGAAACAGGATTTTTCAGACGAATAAGTTTCAGCAAGGAAAGCTGCACCATAAAAGTATCTGCATAAAACAAGGTATCATTTATAGGAGAAACCAAACTGATGCTTTCAATCTCAATTACTCTAAGTCCATTGAATTTAATTTTTCCAATACTGATGTTGCCTTGGGTTTTAGTATGGAAAGAAGTACAGAAGGAGTTTATTTTATTACGCACGATGGATTCCCTAAGTAGGATAACTCCGCCAACTGCCACAACGAAAACAGTAAGAATAATTATAAAATATTTTTTTATCAAAGCAACATGATATCAGCAGTATTATTCCTGACTAAAATTATAATAAAAGCGATTTCAGTAAATTATTTTACCAAATCAAGCATGCCATAACCTTCATGTGTCATCACTCCCATACCATTATGCCAAACAAAACGGTGAACATCCGGGTGTGCATGCAGTGTAAAAGGAACTAAATATCCAATCATATTTTTACCGTCAGCACTTCTGTAAACGCGGGCAAATTTTTTGTTTGCCGCTGAAGCTTTTTGCATATACTCAGCATCAGGTTGTACATCAAATTCCGCATAAGAACTTATAGTTGCCTCCGGCACACCTGACTTTTCCATGGCATCAAGAGTCGTATTAAACAAAATGTCAGAAAAGTTATGTGATGTAGGATCAATCTGCTCTGTACTGCGTGTTGTATCTTTTATCGGATCAAAAAGCACCAAAGGCGAAATGCAGAGATAACGCATTTGTGTGTTAAACTCAGGATCAGGAGTGACTTCTTTGCCTTTTGGCAGTAAATTCATCCTGCCTATTGGAAGAAAATTTTTCTCAAATATTCTGTTGCTGAGTTTAGTTATTAAGTCATCATTACTACTTGATATTACTAAAGTAATTTTAGATGATAAAAACTTCATGAATCCATTTTGAATTTTTGAGGTTCCTTTAAGTGATGAAAAACTTAGCTGATTCATGTTGCCACCTACATCATGAACAACAGTTTTTATACTGTCATAAATTAGTTTTTGATGATGCAATGGAATACTATTTCCTGTAGTATTGTCGCGGGTGAATGAAATTTTTACTCGCATAATTGAAAAATATTAATCAGTTTAGTTAGTAAATAAAGTTTGGTTATGTCAATGAAAATTAGAATTGTTCCAAAAGTAAAAAAATAATTTACAAATTCATATATCCGAATATTAAAAATTTAAAGTAGAAATAACAGGGTAATGGTCTGACAAATGTACTAATGGTCGAATATAGTCTATGGTTTTAATGTCTTTACTGTGTAAAATATAATCAATTCTTAGTCCCGGAAAAATGCCTGCATAAGTTGATGACAGCCCTTTTCCACAGCTAAGAAAACTATCTGTAAGTCCATTGCTTATTTGGTTGTAGGCAAAGGAGGCAGGCGTGTCATTAAAATCACCGGCAATAATTACTTTATAGGGGCAGGCCTTTATATGAGCAGTAACTTGTTCCACCTGATGGGCTCTTTTAATAAATGCCTTTTTCAAACGCTGAAATATTTGCTTCGAGCCACTCATTTTCTGAATGTTGTCTTTATTGTTGAATTCACTCACAAAGATATAGTCGTTTTTTGCCAATCTAACAGATTGCAAGTGTATATTGTAAACTCTCACTGTGTCGTTTCCAATCAACAAATCGGTTGCAATACATCCATTGGCAGATTCTTTATCTGTAAATACGGTTTCTTTGTTAAGCATCGGATATTTACTGAATGTAGTTATACCCCATTCATCAGAATCGCGTTCTATAATGGGTAGCAGGGCATGAACATTGGTAATTTTTAACAATGATTTTAAAGAATCGGTATTGTTAAATGGTGCCAATTTACTTGTATAGTATTCTTGAAAACAATAAATACCTGCATCGCTTTTTTTAAGAAAGTTAAAAATGTTTCTTCTTGTTTCCAGATTATGTGTCCAATTGTAAAGATCAAATACACGCACATTAAAAGAAAGAATTTTTATTGTGTTTTCTCCGGAAGCTTTTTGATTTGACAAAGAATAATTCCAATGAGCAACAAAAGTAGGTAAGCCTGCCAGCAATGGAATCAGAACAACCGGTATCATTTTTTTATGTCTGAAAGATAAAATCAGCATCCAGATTATTGCAATCAGATAGAGATAAATAAATATAAGCCCGAATAGTGCAAGGAACCAGATTTTTGCAGGACTAATATATGCTGCGGCTACAGCAAAGGAGGTAACAACAGCCACGGCAATGGTAATTAGCCATAGCACCAGGTTAAGAGCAGATTTGAACATTAATCCTGATTTTTACTTGCTTTAAAAAGAAGTTCTTTTTCTTCGTTAGTGAGGCTTGCATAGCCTGAGCGGCTTATTTTATCCAGAATTTTATCAATGGTTTCCTGATTGTTTGCCTTTTTGTTGTGATACGATTCGTCAGAAGCATCTTTGCGAAAAACAACTTTGATTGAAGGTTTTTTCTTTTGGGTAATCCTGTCAATCAGGCGTTGAAGTCCACCTGTCAAATCACGACCTTTCTTTAATTGTTTGATATAGATGAAACCAAAAATAGCACCACCAATATGAGCAATGTTTCCACCTGCATTATTGCCTGTAATACTTAAAAGGTCAATTACAAAAAGTGCAATAGCAATATATTTCAACTTTACTCGCCATTGCGGCAGAAAAAGTGCTACTTCGTAATCAGGTAATAAAGTTGCAATGGCAACAGTTATGGCAAGAACACTTGCAGAAGCACCTAAGGCAACAGCAATGTCAACTTCGCGACTGAAGAGTGGAAAAAGATTGTAAAATGAAATAAACAACAGAGAACCACACAAGCCTCCAACAAGATAAAGTGGTAATATTTTTTTTTCACCAAGGTATTCTGTAAAAAGACGGCCCATAAAAAACAACCACAACATATTAAACAGAATGTGAAGAAAATTTTCGTGATAGAAACTATAGGTAATTAATGTCCATGGGCGATAAATTAATGATTTTACTGATGAAGGGACAGCCAGCCAGTCGGTCAAAAAGCCACTTACAGTGCCGTCAGGAAAATTAAAAAGTCGCAGTACGACATCACCCAAATTGACAAACAAATAGATAATTGCATTGACTACAATAATCTTTTGCAGCATATCGAGCGACTTGTAATTACTTTTCACATTATGAAGCATGTTCAGAAAAGTTGTGACCTATTATTTTTCTGCCAATAGCGAAGTAATAAATATCCGAAAAGCATACCTCCAAGATGTGCAAAATGTGCTACATTATCTGTTGGGTTGCTTTGCCAGGCGGAATACAACTCTATGCCACCAATAATGAGTACTAAATATTTTGCTTTGAGCGGAATAAAAAAGTAAAGATAAATTAAAGTGTTTGGAAAAAGTATTCCAAATGCCATGAGAACACCATACACAGCACCGGAAGCGCCAACAGTTGGTATATTGGTTTTGAAACGAATGTATTCGTCAATTGCCTGACGTGCCTGTTCAATAATCATAGGGCTATCGCCATGAGCATACCAGTTTGATTTAATGCTTTCTACTGCCATGGCATAATCAGGATTAAGATATTGATAGGGGATATGGTCTCTGATAAAAACGCTGAATGCATCGGCACCAGGGGCGTTCAAAAATGCATCGGCTTTGGACTGTAAGGAATACAACTCGTAATATCCAACAGCAGTGTGAATGAATGCTGCACCAAGTCCTGTAACCAAGAAAAAAATCAGAAATCTTTTTGGCCCCCACAAATTTTCCAAGATACCACCAAACATCCAGAAGGCAAACATGTTGAGAAAAATATGGGTTAGGCTGCCATGTAAAAACATGTATGACAAATACTGCCACCAATGAAAATGTTCCGAAGCAGGCAAATAAAGCCCGGCAAAAGCATTAAGGTCAAACCCGATTTTGTTGAGTGCCAGATCAGCAAAGAATGCCAATGCACTAACGATCATAATATTTTTAATTACATCAGGTAACAGTTTGAAACTTGAAGGTCGAAATTCCTGCATAAAAAGCGATTACAAATTTTGGTAATCCATTGTTAAACGGTACGAAGATAGGTTTCCGTATTTAATCATTTCCAACAGATGTTATTTTCTTTGGTTTAAATAGTCATTAGCTTTTTTCAAACTTTCGGTCAATTTCATTCTTTTCTAATTTAAAAATTATTGCTTTACCACTTTTGGTAAAATAAGGCATTTCACATTGCATCAGGTCATTAAAAAGAACAGCCATCTCTCTTGCGGAAAGCACTTTGCCACTTTTTAGACATGCACTGCGTGCAATAGCAATAGCAACACGCTCCATTGGATTATATGCAGATGCTTCGCCACTGATAAACTCATCAATTAGCACTTCAATAATTTTCTTTTCTGTTCCGGTCTCCAAATAGGAGGGAACAGCATTAAGTACAAATGTATTCTGACCAAATGGCTGCAAGTCAAACCCCGAGCGGTTAAGGTCTTCCAGAAGCGATGAAACGGTAGCAGCCTGCCTGTTGTCGAGTTCTATCTGTTGTGGAAACAAACTTTGTTGCATAACAGTGGGTGTGCCTTTCATTTGCAAAAGTGTTTTTTCAAACACAATTTTTTCATGGGCTAATTGCTGGTCAATAAGCCACATTTCATCAGGCATTGCTACAGTAACATAACTGTTGAACAATTGCATAAATGACGATGCGTTAATTTCTTCAACAGGAGTTATTGGTAATTTTGTTTGTTGTGCACCAGGTGTATTTGCAATCTCATAGAGTTTTTCCCATTGTCCATTCTGTTGTTGATTGGGTTTGTTTGTTTCTGTAAATGGATTGTAGTTAACATTTACTTTCACCTGAGGCTGCACTGGAACAGTGTTTAACTGAGATAACGGTACGTTAAAAGCCTGCTCCTGATTAAAGTCTAAAGTGGGTGCAATGCTGAATCGGCCTAATGCACGTTTCACAGAAGAACGCAATATGGCGTAAACAGATTTTTCGTCTTCAAGTTTTACTTCTGTTTTAGTCGGGTGAATATTAACATCAATTCGTGACGGGTCAACTTCAAAAAACAGAAAGTACGATGCAAAAGTACCCTGAGGTAACAACTCATTGAATGCTATTGTGACAGCATGATTAAGATAGGCATCTTTTACAAATCGGTTATTGATAAAAAAATATTGTTCGCCTCTGACTTTTTTGGCAAACTCAGGCTTGCCGACAAACCCTTTAATATTTATAATAGTAGTGTCTTCTTCTACAGGCACCAATCTTTCATTATAAGCTGCCCCAAAAACCTGACATATACGCTGACGTTGATGTGTTGCAGGCAGGTTGTAAACTTCCATTCCATTATGCTGAAGGCTGAATGCAATTTCAGGTCGGGGTAGCGCCACTCTCAGAAACTCATCTATTACATGACGTGCTTCTACGGGCGTAGCTTTAAGAAAATTTCTTCTTGCAGGAACATTAAAGAAAATATTTTTTATAGTAATGATGGTGCCGGATTGCATCACACATGGTTCCTGAAGTTTAAATTCCGATCCTTCAATTTCTATGCGTGTTCCGGTTTCATCTATTTCTCTTTTAGTCTTTAATTCAACCTGACAGACTGCAGCCACAGAAGCCATTGCTTCGCCTCTGAAACCCATAGTTCTGATAGCATATAAATCATCAGCCTTGCGTAATTTAGAAGTTGCATATCGTTCGAAACAAAGACGCGCATCAGTCTCACTCATACCGCAACCATTGTCTGTTATCCGTATCAGATTTTTTCCGCCATCATTAATACTCACGTCTATTCGTGTGGCACCTGCATCAACAGCATTCTCCATCAACTCTTTAATTACCGATGAGGGTCTTAAAATAACTTCGCCCGCTGCAATCTGATTGGCAACAGTATCGGACAACAATTGTATCACATCTGCCATGCGGCAAAGTTAATCATTGGCAGGTCAATTTTAAAGAATTGTAAGGAGTTACTTAATGATTATTTATGGAAATTATGGTGGGCTGTACATCAAAATGCTAATTGGCAATATTAAAAAGTACATTTATACATTGGTATTGGTAAAAAGCCCATCTGATATTCAGTTTTTACAGTATTTGTTTTGGCACTATACTGCTGATTCCAGATATTTTGTGTGTTGAAGACATTATTCAGATCAATGGAAATTTCATGTGTCAGTCTCTTTCTGTTTATTCTGTAGCCTATTTTCAGATCGGTACGGAAATAATCTTTTCTGCGGTGTTCAAAGGCATGGTCTTCATCATATTCTGTCTCTCCTGCAATCTGAGATGCGGCAAAGTCAATTGGAATATATCTGCGCCCACCTGCATAGGTTGTTTTAATATTGATTGAAATGGTGTTTTTATTTCTGATAGTCCATTCTTTTCCGCCCAGCAAATTGAATACAAAATTACCATTAAAAGCAGTGTTGCGTTCAATGCCATCAGAGCCTTTATACTTTGATTCAAAAAGGCTGGCTGTAAACAGAAAATAGTATCCTTTACTGTAAAATTTCTCTGCAGTAAATTCAAATCCGTAGTTATAGCCGGTGCCTTTGTTTTCTAAACTGTCTATTCCTGCAATGCCAAAGTCGGCTCCTTCATTCAGCACGGAGAAAAATGTAGGACGTTTTTCAACAGGAGCATTAAATAAATATTGATAATACACCTCTGTTTTTATTCTGAAAACTTTTGAAATATTTCTGTCGAAGGCCAATACTGCATGATAGCTCTTTGTCATTTTTAAATTTTGGTTCGTTTCATAATAGGTGCCATTATCTTTTAATGTTTTCACAAAATAGATGTACATGGGTTGTAACTGACTATGTAATCCGGTGCCAAAGCTCAGCGATTGTTTTTCGTTGATTTCCCATTTGGCTCCAATTCGTGGTTCTATACTATATGTATTGTTGTAGTTAAATATTTGTGAGTAAACTCCACTGTTCAATGAGAGTTGATCGGAAAAACGATGTTGCCATTCCAAATAAAGTTTGGTGAGTAGGGCATTGCCGTTATAATCTGTGTAAGATTCCCAGACATTGTCCACAACACCACTGTCGCGATAGGTATAGTGATACTGTGAAAGGCTGAATCCGGTTTTTAAAAAGTTTTTTGAAGAGAATTTTTTGTTAAGGCTGAAGTCAGCACTGTATTTTTGCTGATCGGATTTGTTTCTGTAATAGGGTTCAGCATAATCCACAAAGTCAGGCAGGGTGTCCACTTTATATTTTTGTCCCGCAATAGATGCAGAAAGGCTGAATTTGGTGTAGGTGGAATTGTTTAAAAAGAATGTATGCATCAGCCCAACAACGCCCATGGTATTATCGAAGTAGCCATTTTGCCTTTTATCATCAACATATAGATTTTTTTTTGTAGTGTCTCTGTCCTTTTCAAGAACTTCAATACCACTGATTCCACCCATACCAAACAACGTAAATTTTCCGGCTTTGTTGGTCGGAATATTAACATTAAAAGAAACATCCTGATATTTCGGTACAGCAGTTCCTGTTCCGAAGTTAATGCCCAATGCACTAAATACACCAAGTGTAGAATAGCGATAATTGACCAGATAAGAAGAGCCTTGCTTTTTACTGATAGGTCCTTCGGCACCGGCTTCAAAACCATTAAAACCCACCTGAGCCAGAAACTCATGTTTTTCGTTGTTGCCGGTTCGCATTTGCAAATCAAAAACACCTGCAAGAACATTTCCGTATTCTGCCGGAAAGGCACCGGTAAGAAAATCAGACTTATCTAAAACATTGTTGTTTAGAATTGAAATAGGGCCACCGGTAGTACCTAATGAGCCAAAATGGTTGGGATTTGGAATTTCAACACCGTTTAGTCGCCATAATAGGCCTGTTGGTGAATTACCTCGAATGATGATGTCATTTCTGGAATCGTTTGCGCCACTTACACCAGCATAATTGGCTGCCATACGTGATGGATCGCCCACACTTCCTGCATAGCGCGAAGTTTCTTCTATCGTAAATGATCTTGCACTGACTGTTGTAAGTTCATTGTTGGGTTTATCTTTTTGTTTTTCAGCAACAATAGTAACAGCTTTTGCAGTAACGACCGACTGTTCCAGTTCGATATTCAATAACACTTCTTTACCAGATGTGATGATACTTGTAATCACCGTTTCACGATAGCCGAGAAAAGAAATTTTAAAAGATTGTCTGCCAACGGGAATATTATTTAGCCTGAAGTTTCCATTTATGTCGGCAGTAGCACCTATGAAAGCTGAAGAATCAAGCCAAACTATCGAGGCGCCAATTAAAGGTTCTTTACTCTGTTTGTCTGTAATTGTACCTCTGACAGTCTGAGTAGGATTTTGGGCAAATGCAAGTGTAAAACCAAGAAATATATAGGCGAGGGCAAAAAATCTTTTCATATAATATTTGGAGTGTTTAAAAAAATCGGTAAAAAAATTGATAATTTAAAATATGACGTGCAAAAAAACATATTAGTTACACACATTAAAAAATATTTATGTTAAACCTGCTATTTTTTCGTAAAATTGGAAGGTAAAAATCAAATGGCTGTTGATAACACATTCGTTACATTTGCAGTCAAACAGTTTTAATTATGAAAATAGTACCAGCAATCAGGTTAGCTGAAGTAGCTTCACTCCTGAAAGCAAAATATATTGGCGATGCCGGCTTTCAGATTTCAGGTATCAATGAAATACATAAAGTAGAACATGGTGACCTAACATTTGTAGATCATCCTAAATATTATGATAAAGCACTTAATTCTGCAGCAACAACTATTCTAATAAATAAAGAAGTTTCTTGTCCGGAAGGCAAGGCATTAATCATATCAGACGATCCGTTCAGAGATTATAATCTGCTTACAAGAAAATACAGACCATTAACTTTTAGCATGCAGCAGGTTGACCAAACTGCTGTAATTGGTGATGGAACTGTGTTGATGCAAGGTAGTGTTGTTGGTGCACATTGTAAAGTTGGTAAAAATTGTCTGATATATCCCGGTGTAGTTATTTATGATCATTGTGAAATTGGTGATAACGTAATCATTCATGCCAACAGTGTTATTGGCGCTGATGCCTTTTACTTTAAAAAACGTCCTGAAGGATTTGATAAAATGCATACCTGTGGCCGTGTTATTATTGGTGACAAGGTTGAAATTGGAGCATGCTGTACAATTGATAAAGGTGTTTCTGGAGATACTGTTATTGGCAATGGAACAAGAATGGATAATCATGTTCATGTAGGCCATGACACTGTAATAGGAAAAAACTGTTTGTTTGCTGCACAGGTGGGCATAGCAGGAGTTGTCACTATTGAAGATGATGTAATCTTATGGGGACAAGTAGGAGTTCAAAAAGACCTGACTATTGGCAAAGGTGCAGTGGTGCTCGGACAATCGGGCGTTGGTAAAACATTAGATGCCGGCAAGACCTACTTCGGCAGCCCCACAACCGATGCCCGCCTGAAAATGCGAGAACTTGCATTGATGAAACGACTTCCTGAAGTGTTTGAGTTTCTGGATAACAAAGAAAAGTAATGGAAGAAACCACCGATAAACTTACTGGCGACCTTCAGTCAAAGAAAGTACAGTTGCATTGGCTTTTACAAATTACAAAAGCAATTAACTATAATCTTCCGGCAGAGCAATTGTATCAGATTTACGAAACAGTATTGCATGATCATTTAAAGGCAGGTAAACTTTCTTTGTTTGTCAATGAGAATGGTTGGAAGCAGGTTCTTTCCTATGGTATGAAAGAAGAACTCGGTCGTTTGCAGCCTGAGTTGTTTTTGAATGAAATATCATTTTCAAAATCAAAAACTGTTGTCACGCCACAGTGGCTAGAAAAAGATGAATCTGTTATTCCTGTTTACCACAATGAAATATTACTTGCGTATTGTATTGTTGGTGCTATAGATCCGAGTCAGTCAATTTCAATTAAGGAAGTTGTGCCTTTCATTCATACTATTACAAACATTATTGTGGTAGCTATTGAAAACAAACGTTTAAATAAAGAAGCTGTTGCACAGGCAGGTTTTCGTAAAGAACTTGAGCTGGCAGCAGAGATGCAGGAAATGCTGTTTCCTACCGGCCTATGTGGAAATGAATATTTCGAAATAGCAACACATTATCTTCCACATCAGCAAGTGGGAGGAGATTATTACGATTTTATTTCGCTCAGCAAACACGAGCATATTTTTTGCATGGCAGATGTTTCAGGAAAAGGAATGGCAGCAGCATTGCTAATGTCTAATTTTCAGGCAAACCTGCATGCGCTAATAAAAAACCGACCTGTGCTGACAAACTTAGTTGCAGAACTGAATGATTGTGTGAGTAAGACAGCTAAAGGAGAAAAGTTTATCACTTTTTTTATCGGACTGATCAATTTTAAAGAAGGCAAAATTAATTATGTAAATGCAGGTCACAATCCTCCGGTATTATTTAGTAAAAACAAGACTGTACTTTTAGATAGAGGCACAACAGGTTTAGGCATGTTTGATGAATTGCCATTTATAAATGAAGGCCATGTAATAATAAATAATGGTGATTCGGTTTTTTGTTATACCGATGGTATTACAGAGCTTGAAAATCTAAAAGGTGATTTTTACGGTATGGAAGCATTAAAATTATTTATAGAAGAGAATATGAATAATTCAAGCCTTGACGGTTTTCATAAAAAGTTGATTGCACATTTGGATCAGTTCAGAGAAGGAAATAGTTTTAGCGATGATGTTACCATCTTGTCATTACGCTCGCTCTGTTGAAGGGCTTATTTGCTTTTTATTGTGATAATAATCCATCACTGTAATGGCAGCTACGAATGCCCAAAATGGAATAGAGGCTTTGTCCTTATCTAAGAAATTATTTAAAAATCCATGAACAAGATAGGTGATTAAGCCAACCTGCATAGATAGTGCAAGCACCTTAATGTTGTTAGATTCCGATTGCAAGAAGACCCTTGATGCTTTGTAAAGAACTACCACAGCTAATGCAACAAAAATTAGCGTTCCCAACAGACCTTGTTCGCTTAATGGGCCAAGATATTCGCTATGTGCATTTCCTTTATCGCCCAGATTTGTACTAATATAAGTTTTTTCAAACTGAAGCTGATATACAGAATACTGAAACTGATAGGTGCCGGGTCCCCATCCAAAGACCGGTTTGTCTAAGAACATTCGCCATGCGCAACTCCAACGGTTTAGACGTTCCACATTAGAGGCATCGGTTTTTATATTCGTCATGGATTTTAAGTGGCCACGATAGTCATTCTGTGAATACTCTTTTGTCTTTCCGAATTTGTATAAAACAGTTGACTGAAAAATCTGAAATCCTACAACCATTGAAACTATAATTGCTACAACAGCCCATGTTTTTAATCTGAATACATAAGCAAGCATAGAGACAAGTGCCACAGCCAGGCTGAGCCAGGTAGCACGTGTGTAGGATAATACTATTGCAACAATAACTAAACCGGAAATCATCAATGCAAAGAAGCGGTACATAAAAGATTTATGCTTTAACAGCATCAATCCAAAAATTGGAGGTAACAATAATGCAAGCACAGCAGCATATTCTGTGTGGTCATTGTAAAATGGTGTCATCACCCAGTGTGCAGATTGCTGAGTAAAACCATTTAAGCTATGACGAGTGATGGTGTAGATTATAGTTATTGCCATTCCAACGGCATAGAACCATATAAACTGACGAATTTTTTTTTCGTCTTTAAAAATGGAGGTGGCAAGCATAAAACCAATTACAACAAACCACAATCGTGCAACAAAATGTTTTATTGATACAAGAAACATGCTGCTGGTGAAGCTGGTAACCAGCATCCATGCAAGATGAATGAGTATGAGAATTGTTATCGGATGTTTTATAAAGGACTTTTCATAACGGCCATCAATAAATTTAGACAGAAGATATATTATCATCATACCAAATAATATTGGCTCTGTTGGCAAACTGACACCAATACCTAAATCTGTTTTTGATAAATTAATTGCTAAGGGTGTACAGAACGCAGTAAAAAGAAATAATTTATCGAGATGATAAAGTGCAGAATAACCGATAAGAATTCCTGCAGGTAGAAGAAGAAGCCAATAGAACTCCGTAACGAGGCTTGCCACAGCCATAAGCATATAAACCGCTGTAAGGCCATAGAACCATCGAAGCGAATTTTGCTGAATGGCTTGCATTCAATTAAGTATTTTGTGGTTTCTTTTCCTGTGAATTTTCGTAGATAATGATAACTACAAAAGACAAGAAGACAACAGAGGCAGTAAACATCAACATGATTAAACTACGAACGGGATAGGCTTTTTTATCCGGAATCATTGGTGTTGTTACCACGTTAGAATAAGATATCTCTTTTGTAAGGTCTTTTTCTGCATTTTCAACATACTGCTTATAATTGTTATAAACACTTCGGGTATAGTTGTTTTTTTCATTTAGGGTAACATAATCAGATCCATATTGTTGAAGTTTCAGAAACATATCTTCCAATCTTAAATTATTGCTTTTATTTAGAATGGAAGTATAATAAGCTCTTGAAATTTCACGTGTTTGCTGTGAAAATTCTATGATGCCTGATTTTAGTCGTAGCTCCGTCAGTAATTTGTCTGAAGAGTCCAGCTCGGCTTTTTTCAAATCAAATTGAGACTTTGCCACAACATAAGCCTCCATGGTTTTTTCTCTGTACAGTTTTCTTGCAAGTCGGTTTCCTTTTTCAATTATGGAATCAGCCATTTGTTTGGCTTGAAGTGGGTCAGTATCCATCACTTCAATTTTCACAGACTCAAAGTCTGTTTTGTTGATACTTAAATTCCCGGCAAGCTGTTTGAAAACCGTTGTTAATGCAGTTTTTTTTGTCGAGTCAATTTCATAATGTGAATAAAGTTGGAAATCTTTTATCAACTCCATTTTTATTTCATCCGACTCTAACAATTGCAATAACTGCTCCGTTGAACTCTCTGTTGAGTAAGGACTCAGGTTAACCGGATATAAAATTGCAGTTGATTTATACATGGGAGGAATAAAAAACGGCAGCGTGAAAATAAATGACAGTACAATAGATATTATTGCTACAATCATCAATTGCCTTTTCCATTTTTTAATCAATTGAATCAGACTTAATGAGGCATAGTTTTCTTCGAAAACAGGGGTATTATTCATTATGAAGGAATTTATTAAAGAGCCGCAAATGTAAACAAATTAGCGTTTCGCTATTGTTGCTCTTTCATAATTGATTTTAGCTCTGAAATACGAAGTAATCCTAAAGAAAATGCAAGTATTGGTGCCAGTAGAATTATGGATAGTATTGTCTTAATATCCGGATAATAGCGGACTGCAATATTTGCTATTAAGGCAATAAGCGTAAAAAACAGCAACAACTTGCCCATGAGTTTCCAGTCTGGTTTCCAATTAAGGATTTTTACAGCCAAAATTATTTGTGCCAGTGCCATAATTACTTGTGTGATTAGGCCGGCAAATGCTGCACCGGAAGCTTTGTATTGTGGAATTAAAAACAAGTTAAGTGAAATATTCAAAATCATACCACCTAATGCAGTAAGGTTAAGGTTTTGTAAGCTTCCATTGGCAGTAAGCAACGTTCCAAAAATGTATGATGTTGAAATACAAACAAAGCTAAACATCAACATTGTGAAGACAGGGGCCGACAATGCACCATGCTCATGATAAAGCAGGTTCATAATGTCATTACTGAAATACAGTCCTATTGCAGCCAAAGTCAATGCAGGAATCATTAAAAGTTTAAAAGCAAGGTTTGTTAGCGGCTGAATATCTAGATGTTTTTTTATCATGTGCGAAAACATAGGTAAAAGTAGTGAGGCAAATAAAAATCCAAACATGTTTACAGCATCTAAAATTCTGTATGCCTGTGCATAAACACCTGCATAAAAAGCCCCATCCGGCAACAGTCTTTCCAGCATTATAGAATCTATTCTGCTATAGAATGTCATCAGCAAGATGAGTAAAGCAAAAGGAAGCGATTTTTTAAGTATAGCAATATAAAATGCAGGTTGCCAGTTTAATTTCTGAAAGCTGATTCTGCCTTGTAAAAAAACAATAGCAACTACGGCTGTAATCAGATAAGATGCCGATTGTGCATGTACAAAATTTTCAATATTTAAATAGGTGCCATTGTTATAACAAATCAGATAGCCACAAATAAGTATCATTAAAAAACGATCGGTTACAGAAACAATGCTGTCCTGTTTAAAAAGATGTAATCCTGAAAGGTTTGAGCGTAGGTATAATATAAATGAAATGAAAAATTGATTGGCTAAAAGTATTATTAATAAATGAATATCTTCTTTTGAATAACCAATCGCCATTCCTAAAATCAGACTTATTAATACGTATGCACCGGCTAATAAAAACCGAAGCATAATTATTCCGGAGAAATGTTTGGATACTAAATGCTGATGCTGTGAGATGTTTCTGTTGTTGTAGTTTGTTATTCCTGCATCAAGAATGATGTTTAACAGAAAAGAAAAGTTTAATAATGCATAATATTTCCCGTAGCCTTCTGCGCCAATCATATTCTGTACAGTGCGATCAATGCCAAAAATCCAGAATGGCTTGATGAGTAGATTCAACAGCAGAAGTAAGGCCAGATTAGTGATAAACTTTCTTTGCATTCGTTGCAAAAGTAGGATAATTAGTGCGAAAAGTTCCCGAGCATTAGCGTGATGATTTGAAATTATAAAGTTTCAGCGCTATATTTTTTATTTCAAAATCAGACCCTTTGGGATTGTTAATGTAAAAAGTAACACGGTCTTCAGCATTTCGAATTGCAGGCATAACAAATTCATAATTAAACAGCATCCATTCATTAATTTTTTCTCTGGGAATATCATTGATTCGGAGGTTTTCATTATAATAAACATTTCCATTTTTATCAGCATAGTCGAAACAAACTGTTGCTTGTGTACAAGCCTTAAATTCATGTTCTTTCCGTTGGAGAGAAACAATGGCTTTCATGGGTTGCTGTAAGTTTGTTGCTGATGGTATTGTAAGCCAGGCATTCCTGTTTGTTTGTTTATCAAATCTAAAAGTTAGTGAAGACAGTTTGGACGTTGGGCTTTCAGTAATTTCAAGGTTTAGCTGTGTAGTATAAAATGGTGTATCCTGTTGTGGAAGATAGGCTTCCTCATTTCCATTGCCTACAGAGGCAAAATAATCCGAAGAAGTCTTCAAAAAAACATAACTATATTTTTTGAAATTCATTCCGTCAGGATGGATGATGTCATTGAGGTATTGCCAGGTTTGTAATGTGTTTAACCCTGCAACGCCTAAGCAAAATAATGATAAAAGGATTTTGTTTTTTTGCCATATTAAATTTATTGATGCAGCAATTGGCAAGGCCATCAATCCATACCAGTCAATAAAACTTCTGTTGCCAAATGCCGGTTCAGACGACCAGTTCCACCAAGATGATAGTAAATACCAAACTAAAACAATTAAGGTGGCGGATGCCATTGATAGCCTTAATGAGTGGCGGGAAAGTAACCACAAACCTGGTATAAGCAGGAGTAATAAAGGCGAGTAGATAAATAGTCCGTTTCTGAAACTGAAAAGTGTTTTAAAAAGAGCTGGATTTGTGAAGTAAAACCCTTCATCACCATAGCTCCAGGGGAAAAACATGCCACATTGTATAAAATTTAAAATGGGCTGAATGCTAATGATCATTAAGAATAATAATCCTGACAGTAATAATATTACTGTTTTAGATTTAATTATATCAAGTAATTTTTGTTTACCAAAATAAAGCAAAGGAAACAGGATGACAATAAAGTTCAATGGTCGTACTAATGTAATTAATGCTAAAGTCAATGCTAAACCGAGAAGAAAGCGGTTTTGTGTTTGCTGCGAAAGGCAAACAGAAAGGTAAATGAAGACTGTGATAAAAAAGAATGAATATGCATGCGACATTGTAGGATGGAAGAGGGCGTAGTAACAAAGATTTGAAGCTGCAAAAACCATTGTTGCAGTTAGCAAGCAAGTCAATCTATTAAAATTTAATAAGCGCAGTGTTTTATAGATAAGAAACAATCCTGACAAAGCATAAAAAATAGCTGCAATGGAAATGAAAAACTGGACTAAAGACTCATAGCCGTTAGTAGCACCATGAATTACTATTTGTGCCAAGCACCCAATTAAGTAAAAAGGTGCCATTAATACAGCAACTCCTGCATAAGTTTTTAAAACAGTTTTGTCATTTTGTTTTGTAAGAAATCTTTGATTGAAATAACGTGCTATTTTCTGATTCTGCGATTTGAAATAATATTCAAAGCTTAAGTCATGATAAATAATTATGGCAGGTAAATAAGCTACATAGCCTTTGCCATCACTATCAACAATTCTTTCATATTTTTCATTGCCAAAAGTTCGTTGTTGCCAGAGGTAAGTGACAGATGTCAGACATGCCATAAGTGCAATGAAGATAATGCTCCTTTTCATGATAGCCGATAACGAATTAAACAGTACAAGGCTCTTAGACCATCTGTCAGTCCAATTTTTTTACCCATGTGTTTGCTGCGTGCTTTATAGGAGACCGGAACTTCGACATAGCGTATATGGCGTTTACGCAGTAGTTTTAAGGTTATTTCCGGCTCAAAGCCAAAGCGGTTTTCTTTTAGTTGGAGGTCTTGCAGCAACGAGCGGTCAATTAGTTTGTAACAGGTTTCCATGTCTGTAATTTTTTTGCCCACAAGTACGCTGGTAACGGCCGACAGTATCTTGTTGGCTATAACTGTTTTAATCGGAATAGGAAATTTTTGTCTTTTTAAAAAACGCGAGCCATAAACAACTTGAGCATTTGTTTTAACAGAAGCCTGAATTAACACATTGTAGTCTTCCGGATTTAACTCAACATCAGCATCCTGAATGATGATGTAATTACCTGTTGCAAACGATATGCCTGTTCGTACTGCAAACCCCTTTCCTTTATTTTCTTTTAAAGAAATCACTTCAGAAATCAGGTCGCTGTTTTTGCTGGCAAATTTTCTGATAACCTCTAAACTGTTGTCTTTTGAATGATCGTCAATGATGATAACCTGTTTGGAGATGTTATGAATGAGTTTTACCGATTTAACTTTTTCAAGAACCTGTTCAATGGTTTGGGCTTCGTTAAAAACGGGAATGATGATACTCAGTTTTTCTATCACTTCGCTAAAACCGATTTAATATCAGGGAGAAAATAATTCTCACCTTTTAAAATTTTTCCGTCCTCACGATAGATGGGCTTGCCATTACTGTCGAGTTTGCTCATGTTGCTACGATGTATTTCATTAAATACCTCAATGATTTTATGCTGTAGCCCATGAGCAATGATGGTTCCGCATAAGATATAAAGTTTGTCGCCCAAAGCATCGGCAATTTGTACCAGATTGTTTTCCAAAGCTGCTTCCAAATACTCGTCATTTTCTTCCTGCATTAACTTATGCCGGAGCTCGATAATATTTTTATCTATTACAGCTTGTGGATTTTCAAAATATTGAAGTCCAAAAGTTGCATGAAACTCTTTTACCTTATTAATAGTTTCTGTTAGTGTTTGCATTTTGTTATGTTTAGTAGCGTAGCAAAGCTGAACAAAAAAGTTCAATATAACAGGTTGTGACGAACAACTGTTAAAAAAAATATTCAGAATATATACTGGAGCATTAATACATCTTGCGACTCATTCTTGTTAATGAGCCAATCTTTCAATGACCCACATTCTTTAAATCCTGCTTTCTGAAAGAGTGATAATGAACTTTTGTTCGAGACCTGAATGTAACAGTAAAGCTGATGCATGTTTAATACAGTATTTGCATAGTTTTTTAAACATTCAATACTTTGTGCGGCATAGCCCTTTTTTTGTTCGCTTAGATCACCGATTAGAATGCCTACACCTGCTCTCCTGTGGACAGGCTCAAACTGATACAGGTCTATAAAACCAATTTGTTTAATAGGGTTGAGCAATTCAATTACAAAACGTTGCTGGCGTGTTGTAAAAATGTCATTCTGATCTTGTTTGAGAAATTCAGAAATGGTGTAATTTGAAAATGGTTTTGTGGTGTCACTCAGCAGCCAGTAGTCCGAGTTGTTTTCCCACTGATACATCAGTGGCAGGTCGTTAGGCTCGCAGGCACGAAGCTTTATATCTGCTGTTTGTAACATACAGGCAAAAATATAAAATCATACTGACTTGCTTATTGTTTACAATTGCAGGCAGGCGAAAAATAGATAGTTGTATAAGGCAATAAGTCGTGGACTCTTTTTTGTTGCTCTTCGTTAAAAAGTATTCCACGAAGCTCTAATTTTTTCAATACACTTGAAAGGCTTCTGATTTCATCAGGAATATCAGACAGTTCATTATCCCAGAGGTTTAAAACCTCAAGATTATGAAGCATACCTATTTCAGGAGGCAGAGCCTCAATACGATTGCGGTCGAGTGTCAAAGTCTGAAGATTTTTAAGTGTACCTATGCGCTGTGGTAAAGCAGTGAGTTTGTTGTTGTTTGCATACAAACGTTGCAGGTTGTTCAGCTTGTAAATTTGTTCGGGCAATTCAGTTAAATGATTTCTGCTGACATTTAGCTCCCGTAGTTGTGTAAGTTCAAATACTTGTGAAGGTATCTCTTTTAACTTTTGTTTTGACAGGTCAAGTCTGAATACCGAATCCGGATTTTGCATTGCAGCATTCAATGAACGAAATACTGGCATTGAATCGATTTCAGCATCGTCCCACAACTCTTGTCCATGAGCAGTAGCTGTTATCAGCAAAATCAGTAGTATGACGAAATTGCGTTTCATGACCCGTTTAACGTAAATTTCAGGATAAAAGTTTAATCGCAGCTAATTTATCTGCCTTCATGGCCTCAATCAGTGCTGTACTGTTTTCAAATTTTTGCTCATTACGTATAAATTCTGACATACAAATGGTAATCTTCTCTCCGTAAATATCAGAATTAAAATCGAATAAATTAACCTCTATGGAGCGTAATCCATTGTCGAAGGTAGGCCTGTTTCCAATACTCATCACCCCATCAATCCATTGACCACGAACCAAGGTTCGGGCTGCATAAACTCCATTTGAAGGGATTAACTTGTAATCTTCACGTATGTGGAGGTTGGCCGTTGGAAACCCAAGGCTGTGACCTAATTTTTTGCCATGAACTACAGCTCCGGTCAACTCATAATCATATCCTAAAAACTCACGGGCAGTTGCCACATCGCCTGCAAGTAAAGAGTTTCTGATTTTTGTTGAACTTACTGCAACATCATTTACCAGTTGTTCATGTATTCTTTCAACAGAAAAATTGTAAACCGGTGCCAGTTCTTCCAAATCGGTATAAGAACCTTCTCTGTTACGTCCAAAATGATGGTCGTAGCCGATGATTAATTTTTTTACACCCAGTTTGTTGACTAATATATCACGTACAAATTCGGTGGAGCTCATTCTTGAAAATTCTTTCGAAAACGGATGGATGATGAGATGATTAATACCTGCTTTTTCCATCAACATGGTTCGCTCTGCTATTGTATTCAGCAGCTGAATTCCATGGTCGTCAGGAAATAAAACCATTCGTGGATGCGGAAAAAAGGTGAGTACTACAACCTGCCCGTTTACCTCACCGGCAATTTTTTTCAGCCTTTCAATAATCACTTTATGTCCGAGATGCACACCATCAAATGTGCCAAGGGTTATTACGGCATTGCTGACCTTTTCAAATTGGTCTATATGGTTATATATTTTCAAAAATCCGATTGATAAAGTGCAAAAATACAAAAGAAATAAAAGCGTGTTAAAAACAAAACCATCAAAGCGGCTTGACAATTATAAAATACAAATGCAGCTTTATTATTCAAAATCGGGATAGAGTAAATATTTTTTGCGAATAACTTTATATGCCTTCAAACTTTCTTCCCAGGTTCGTCTTATTTGATCTTCGGTGAAGCCTGCCACAATCTGCTTACGTAATTTGTCAGTGCCGGCAAGTTTGTCGAAGTAATCGTTAAAAAATTTATCTTTCTGTTGATAGTTGTCGTAAATATTTTTAATCCAAAACAAGTAGAGTTTTTTCAGTGATGGAATATAAAAATTTCCAAAATCACGCAGGTCAAAACCATTGCACTTTTGATTTTCATAGAGTGGGGGTAGTTTCATTTCCGGATTTTTTTTAGGTGTAAATTCAAATGGGCCTTCCGTGAAACCGGGGTAACCAACAACCTGAAACGGATATGCAGTTCCGCGACCAATGCTCACAATGGTTCCTTCAAAAAAGCACAATGAAGGATACAGATAAACAGCTGTCATGTTTGGTAAATTAGGCGAAGGATTAACAGGCAGTTTATATCTTGTTTCATGCGTATAGCCTTTCATGCTGATAACTGTAACATCACACTGCTCTTTACTGGCAAGCCATCCTTCGCCATTCAGCATTTGCGCATATTCACCCATTGTAAGACCATGAACTACAGGTATTGGGTTTAGACCGACAAAAGATTTGTATGCAGGTTCAAGCACCGGGCCATCAACATAATAACCGTTAGGATTGGGTCTGTCTAAAACAATCAGTTTCTTTTTGTTTTCTGCACATGCTTCCATCACATATTGTAATGTTGAACTGTATGTATAAAAACGTGTGCCTACATCCTGCAAGTCGAATAGGACAATGTCAATATCATTTAAATCATCAATAGTGGGTTTTTTATGATTACCATAAAGTGAAATAATGGGTAAGCCAGTTCTTTTATCTTTTCCCGATTCAATGTTTTCTCCTGCTTCTGCAATGCCGCGAAAGCCATGTTCAGGAGTGAATATTTTCTTGATTTTAATATGCTTGGAAAGTAGCATATCCACCAAATGTGTTTGACCAACAATACTTGTCTGATTTGCAACTACAGCAACATTCTTATCACTGATGAGCGGCAGGTAACTTTTGGTTTGCTCCGCACCGGTAATTACACTGTCAACCATTTGAGCAGTGCTTTGATAGCTGATAATAATTGATAGTAAGACTATCCAACGCTTCAAAAGCATAAATTTGAATCCGAATTATCAGCAAGAATAATAAATTAGTTGAGATACTCATACTTCATAGCAAGGCGTTTTTTCACAAGCAGTGTTAACAACCAGCGAATGTCAGGTACTGTTCTGGCTATAGCGGTAACCAGCATTGCACTAAGTGTAATGGTGATGCTTGTTGCTGTTGCAATAGTGACAGGCTTTAAAAAAGAAATAACATCTAAGGTTGTTGGCTTTGGTGCACATATCAGAATAAAACATTTTGACAACAATCAATCCTATGAGGAGATTCCGGTAAATTTAGATCAGAAATTTATAAACAAACTCAAGAGCGATTCAAGAATCAGCAGTGTTAATGCTTATGCTACCAAGGCCGGAATAATTCGTACTTCTGAAGATATATTAGGTGTGGCTGTGAAAGGATTGGATTCAAATTTCAACTCCGGTTTTTTTGATCCGAATATGCTTGAAGGAAGTTTTAATTTTCAGATACATTCGGGTGTTTATCCCGCAATAATTTCAAAAAGTGTAGCAGACAAGATGAAATTAAAGCTTAATGACTCTTTTGTGGTTTATTTTATTGATGAACCACCGAGGGCGCGGAAATTTAAAGTCAATGGAATTTATTCCACAGGTCTTGAGGAGTTTGATAATCTCTATGTGTTTTGCCCATTATCTGTTATTCAAAAATTAAATAGCTGGAATTCGCTTCAAGCCGGGGGCTATGAAATAAATCTGAAAAACATAGACGACCTTGAATCTGTAAATGAAAGTGTATATAGAGAATCTGGATTTGAATTGAATGCACAATCAATAAAAACAATATATCCTGAAATTTTTCATTGGCTTGAATTGCAGGATGTCAATGTTATTATCATTCTTGTTTTGATGATACTTGTGGCCGGGATTAATATGGTTTCAACTTTACTGATAATTTTATTAGACAACACTACAACAATAGGTCTGTTAAAAGCTATTGGTGCAGAAAATACAGGCATCAGAAAAATTTTTCTTATGGTTTCCTCAGGAATTGTTGGAATTGGTTTGATTGCCGGAAATGTTGCAGGACTTTTATTGTGCTGGTTGCAATATCGTTTTCATTTGGTTAGTCTGCCACAGGAATCATATTATGTTCCATATGTTCCGGTAAATTTATCAGTCACTAATATTCTGATGATTAATGCAGGTACTTTAATTGCATGCATTTTGGTGATGCTTATTCCCTCAATGATTGTTTCGCGTATAAGCCCGGTAAAAGCCTTACGTTACGAATAAAATCAATCTTTTATTTCTTCAAAATCAACATACTCGCCTTGGTTGTTGTTGCGGTTGTTATTGTTTGTGTTGGTGTTTATGGTCACATCGCCTTCCTGCCTGGTAGTGTTCCTTTGCGTTGTGTTGTTTTTCGGCTTTATAAAACTTTTATAAATCTGAATCACCACCCAAACAACAACTATTGTATAAAAGACATCACGCATGTTCTGATATTGTAAAAATTATTTTGATAAATACATACTTTTTTCCTTGTACAAATTACGGAAATAGGCATCATTAGTACTTTCTATAAATCGGATGGCTTCACCTGTTGATTTCATTTCGGGGCCTAATTCTTTGTTAACATCGGCAAACTTCTCGAATGAAAACACAGGTTCTTTTATAGCATATCCAAATTCAGCAGGCTTAATGTTGAAGTCTTTTAATTTTTTTATCCCAAGCATCACCTTAGTTGCAATGTTAATGTAAGGCACCTGATGTGCTTTGGCAATAAACGGAACTGTTCTTGATGCACGCGGATTGGCTTCAATAACATAAACTTTTTCATTCTTAACAGCATACTGTATGTTAAGCAAGCCTTTTACATTGAGTGCCAGTGCCAGTTTATGTGCATAATCTTTTATCTGACTGATAACAACATCACTTAAACTGAATGGAGGCAATACTGCATACGAATCACCGCTATGAATACCTGCCGGTTCAATGTGCTCCATGATGCCTATAATCTGAACATCTTTACCATCGCAAATCAAATCAGCCTCACATTCTTCTGCACGATCAAGAAAGTGGTCAATGAGTACTCTGTTGCCCGGAAGATTTTTTAGCAGTTTTATTACTGCACGTTCTAATTCTTCATCGTTAATGACAATACTCATTCCTTGCCCACCCAACACATAACTTGGACGAACCAAAACAGGGTAGCCGACTTTATTGGCAACAACAAGTGCTTCTTCTGCACTTTCTGCAACACCATATGGAGGGTAGGGTATTCCTAAATCGTGAAGTAAATCAGAGAAACGTCCGCGGTCTTCTGCCAGATCCATGTCTTCATATGAAGTGCCAATTATCTTTATACCTTTTTCATTGAGATACTGCGACAATTTCAGAGCCGTTTGTCCACCTAACTGAACAATAACACCATCTGGTTTTTCATACTCAATAAGCTCGTAGATGTGCTCCTGATAAACCGGTTCAAAATAAAGTTTGTCGGCAATGTCAAAGTCTGTGCTTACAGTTTCGGGATTACAGTTAACCATGATGGCTTCATAACCCGACTCTTTTGATGCGAGTACACCATGTACACAGGAATAGTCGAACTCAATACCCTGACCAATACGGTTAGGGCCACTTCCCAGTACTAAAATTTTCTTCTTATTGCTTACAATACTTTCACTGGCTGTAATTTCATTGCCATTACTGTCTTGTGCAGGTCTTTCGAAAGTGCTGTAGAAATAAGGTGTCTTTGCTGCAAACTCTGCCGAGCAGGTGTCAACCATTTTGTAAATGCGTTTTACACCCATCTCTTTTCGCGTTTCATATACTTCTTCAGCAGTGACATTACCTAAGATATGTGCAATTTGATAATCTGAAAATCCATTCTGTTTTAAGTCAAGCATAAAGTCTGGAGAAAGATTTTTAAGACTATGTCTTCTCAGTTCTTGCTCCATGCCTACTAATTTCTGAATCTCTGTGAGAAACCATTTATCAATTTTTGTATGGTTGTGAATAGTCTGAATTGGAAGGCCTAATTTCAAGGCGTCTTTAACATGAAATATTCTGTCCCATGATGGATGCTCAAGAGAATAAATAATGTCATCAACTTTGTGCCATCCTGTTCCGTCTGCACCAAGGCCATGGCGATTAATTTCCAAACTTTGACAAGCCTTTTGTAGCGCTTCATTAAAACTTCGGCCAATACCCATCACTTCACCTACGGATTTCATTTGTAGGCCCAATGTTCGGTCTGCGCCATGAAACTTATCAAAATTCCATCGCGGTATTTTAACAATCACATAGTCTAAAGCAGGTTCAAAGAATGCAGAGGTGCTTCCGGTAATTTGATTTTTTAATTCGTCAAGATGATAACCGATTGCAAGTTTAGCAGCAATTTTAGCAATTGGATAACCTGTTGCTTTTGAAGCCAAAGCTGATGAGCGTGAAACTCGCGGATTTATTTCTACGGCAATAATATCTTCTGTATCGGGGCTCACAGCAAACTGTACGTTGCATCCACCTGCAAATTTTCCGATAGCACGCATCATTTTAATGGCCATATCGCGCATGCGCTGATAGGTGTAATCACTCAGTGTCATAGCAGGTGCAATAGTAATACTGTCACCTGTGTGAACACCCATTGGGTCAAGGTTTTCGATAGAGCAAATAATGATGACGTTATCGTTAGCATCACGCAGCAGTTCCAGTTCATATTCTTTCCATCCGAGAACAGCTTTTTCCACCAATACTTCATGAATAGGTGATGCTTGTAGTCCGCGCATCAACCTATCTTCAAACTCTTCTTTCTTCATTACAAAGCTTCCACCGGTTCCACCTAAAGTGTATGACGGACGAATTACCAATGGATATCCAATGCGCTGTGCAATTTCTTTGCCTTCAAGAAAGGAGTTGGCAACAGCAGAAGGCGGAACACCAACACCAATTTCAATCATCAGCTTCCGAAAAGATTCTCTGTTTTCTGTGGTTTCAATGGCAGCAATATTCACCCCAATAATGCGAACATCATATTTTGCCCAGATACCTCTTTCATCGGCTTCTTTGCAAAGATTCAATGCAGTCTGACCTCCCATAGTTGGCAGAACCGCATCAATCTTTCGTTCATTCAATATTTTTTCAATGCTATCAACTGTAAGCGGCAGCAGATAAATATGATCTGCCGTTACCTGGTCGGTCATGATGGTGGCAGGGTTAGAGTTGATGAGGGTCACTTCAATTCCTTCTTCGCGTAAAGAGCGTGAGGCTTGGGAACCACTGTAGTCAAACTCGCAGGCCTGACCTATTACTATGGGGCCGCTGCCTATGATGAGAACTGATTTGATAGAATTATCTTTGGGCATCTGATTCTGAAATTGAAGCGCAAAATTAGCTAAAACGCCAATGCTTTGTCTGCAATCTTATGAACAACAACAGATACTTATGTGGATAAACTATGAAGATAGCAGCAGTGCTGACACTCAGGTTTTAGAAAGTATTCATCTAACAAGCTTTAATGACTTGCTCGCAAAAAATTACCATTGTGGTCGAAAAATAAATCTACATCATTATCCAACTCAACCTTCTGACCCAGTTTTGTTTTTTCCCAACTTGTAATTTTCTGATTGGGGTAGTTGTTGTGCACCAATTCAACAATGGTATCGTTCAATAACTTGGTTGGAATACCATGGTTTGACTCTATCTCTGTCAATGAATTGTTTTTGTCAAAAGTAAGTGATGTATGGTTGCTTAATATTATTTCAAGCTCTTTGTTTAACAGTTCTTTTTCTTGTTTGGCAGAGATAATTTTGATGTTTTCAAAATGTTGTGATACCAATAATTTGACCTGTTCAGGAATTTGAGCAACGGGAATAATTTTTTCCTGCGCTTTTAACGACAAGCTGAAAATGGTCAATAAGCCTAATAATAAAGATTTTTTAAGTAACATTTTATTTGGTTTTTAAAACAAATAGGATAGTCCAAAGGTAGTAAAAAAACGACTCTCAGAGTCGGCAATGGAATGACCACAGGCAATATCAATCTGAAATGTAGGGTGTATTAAAAACAATATTCCTGCATCGGCATTGTGTTGAGTGTCAGATTTTGTGGTGGTCGCAAAATACTCTGCAAAAACAGAAACTTTGTTTAGAGGTGAGTATCCTATATTGAATGTATAATTAAATGTTTCAAATTCATCTGAAACACCTGCATTGTATGAAATAGTAAACTTTTCATTCAATTCATTTTCGAATGCTAATTTTAGTTCATACGGAATTTTATTACCTCTGAATTCCTTTGCTGCAAGTTTTTGAAAAGAGACATAGCCCACAAATGTAAGGGCAGGCAGTTACTTTTTTTGCCCCATAATTTTTTGTTTAACACTCATTGTTAAAGGTAATAAGCCCTTTAAGTCACCAACTTTTCCGGCATCGGCAAGCAGCCGAATTTCTGTGAATCTTGTTATTCCATAGCGAAGCATCAGATTGTTTACAAAATAGTTTTCCCCAGTTGTAATACCTTCTTCGATTTGAAGCTTGTTTTTAGTTAATGTATAAACACCATCGCTTTGGTCCGGCCTGTCGGTATTGATGCTTTCTTCTTGCGCAAGACTTTGCGTAACCATAAAAAGCATAAAAATAAAAAAAGGTAATTTCATATAATGACTTATACTCAGGTGGCAAATTTAGATTATTAGAAATTAAGGAAGATGTTAGTTATGACACATCATCATTACGTGCACAATGTTATTTGGACATGGCTTGTCGCTTCAAATTATCAGGCATTTTTTCAATGGCATAACGTAAGGCAGTACGCGGCATCACTGTTTTATTTGCCATTACATATTGGAAAACATCTCGCTCATTATACTGACAGGCAGACTTCAGCATCCACCCATATCCTTTCTGTACTAAATCATCATCATCAGTAAGAAGCAGGTCTGCAATCATAAAAATTTCAGAAAGAAATAATCCTTTTCGTGCCGGCACTATCAGCGAAACTGCTGCTGCACGTCTCATCCACCTGTTTTTTGAGATTGCCCATTTTGTCAGTATATTAACTTCTTGCGGAAACTTAATCAGGTAACTTCCAATGGTATGATTGCAAAATGTATCACATGATGCCCAATTGTTGACATGTTTATTTATCCAGCTTTCAAAAATTTTAATATCACCAACTTCAATTTTTTTGTGAATGGATTCTGTAAACATACATGCAATGATGGATTCTTCCAGATATGACGACTGCCAAAGATTTTCACATATATCAAAAATATTTTCTTTAGATAGCAGCTTTATTTGTTGTAAATATTTTTTGCCAATGCTTCTAACAACAGGCGATTTGACTCCGTAAACTTTTGCTATTTCACCTGATTTGAAAAACCGCGAAGCAATGTTGCGTACTTCTTCACTTGCAATATTCTTTAGTTCCTTTCTTATACTTTGAATAATTTCTTTATTCATTTTTTTTAGCAATTAATTTTGTTGTAGTATAATGGTCTGCAAAGTAAAATGTAAAGTGCCATCAGATGTAAAATAACAGAAAAAATATTTTAGTATAAATCATCAGAGATTGTTTTTATTCGTGATAAATGAATCAAAATTGGCTATTCAAAACAATCATATAGATTACATTTCCCATACAGTATTTCAATTAAAAACAGAAGTGATGTTGAAAAACTTTATTTTTTATTTGGTATAATCTTTGAAATGGTAGGTGAAGACAAATATCAGAAGTGCGTTAAAGCAAACTGATATTGTCTGCAATAAGTATAACTCCAAATTAATAACCAGCCAAATGAAGAGTTTAACCACCTTTGTTGTTTGTATAATGGTTTCAATACAAACAACAGCACAAAACAACTGCGGCAATCCCTTGCAAGTTAACATTTGTCCCGGTGTAACACTATTTAATCAAACCAATGCCGGCATGGGGGATGACATTGCAGGACCATCATGTAACATTGTAGGTGAGGATGTACTCTATCAGGTAAACATTTCAAATGGAGCCGACAAACTTTTTGTTTCAATTAAAAATTGTACAGGTCCATTCAGGGTTTTTGCAGAAAAGGTTTGTGGATCGTGTATGCCTTTGGGAAGTATTTATTCTATATTGCCGGAATGCGATCTAAGTGTTAATACCTCAAATGATACAATACTTTATGTTTGGGTTGATGCAGCAACAACAATTAACTATGATATAGCTTTTGGCAGTGATACTAATTTTACAGTAATAAATATACCTAATACACAGGGCAATCTTTCGTTTGACGGAAGTGTATGTGCAACGCCTCCTTTTGAGCCAACAAAACCTTTCTTTCAGATAGCAGTTAATGGGGTTTATCAAACTGCACCATTATTTTTCTCACCATTAAATGTTGTCGATACTGTATGTATAACTACTTTTTTTAAAAATACAACAGGAGTCGAAGGAGTAAAAAGATTTGTGTTTGATTTTCCTGCATCCGGATATTTGAATCCACAGATTGCACCAGTAATTCCCGGATTTTATAATGCGGGTAATTGGGTGGCAACAGCATCTAATGGCGGGCAAACCTGGACAATGCAATTTATAGATGCTGCAGGTATTGGCAGAGGTGATTTTACCGGTACGCCAAATACGTGTTTAGCTTATGAGTTCTGTTTTACATTAATACCAATTTCAAACATTCCTCAATATACTAATGCAGAAGTTCATATTACCTCTGATGGATTTGGAGCAGGTTTTTTCGGAGTGATTCAACAAGGTTGTTGCCCTTCTTTTTCTACAAAATGCACCACAAACTTTACTTCAGGAGGTGCTGTTGGCGGAGCCCAAGGATTTGGATTTGGCTTTAACGATCCCGGTGCATTGCCTGTTGAGTTGCTATCATTTACTGCAAAAGCCGAAAAAAATAGGGTGAAGCTTAATTGGGCAACAGCATTTGAAAAAAACAACAGTCACTTTACAATTGAGAAGTCTGCAGATGGTTTGCAGTGGTCAAAATTGGCCAGCATAAATAGTCAGGGCAATGGAAATGTTCAACAGTATTATAACTATACCGACAATTATCCTGTGAGCGGCACTTCATGGTACAGATTGTCACAAACAGATTATGATGGAAAAACAGAAACGTTTCCTGCACAAAGAGTTTATGTAAGCCCTTATCATTATTCTATATTTCCCAATCCGGTAAAAGATTTATTGACTATTCAGTTTGACACTGATGAAGCACCTAAGATACAGATGTATAATCCGGTTGGCAATAGGGTTTCTGTTCCTATTGAATGGTGCAGTGGAATGGTTAAAATTAATACCTCTCAACTACCAGCAGGTTTCTATTTTTTAAACATTGAAACTTATGGTGTGGCTGAAAAAGAGCAAATTGCTATTGTCAGATAATTATAGTTGATTTTTTGTTTAGTGATTTATTAGTTATTAGTATTTAAATAAAAAAAGCTGCCTATGACGCAGCTTTTTTATTAAAATTGTAATTAAGAATCACATTCTTTCAATCACCATAGCGCTGGCACCACCACCACCATTGCATATTGCGGCACCACCAATTTTTGCATTATTCTGTTTTAAAACATTTAGCAGTGTAACTAATATTCTTGCACCGGAGCATCCTAATGGATGACCTAATGCAACTGCACCACCATTGACATTTACTTTTACAGGGTCAAGATTCATTTCTTTCATATTGGCCAAAGCAACTACAGAAAATGCTTCGTTGAGTTCTACAAACTCTAAGTCAGACATTTTTAGGCCTGCTTTTTCAACTGCTCTTGGCAATGCCTTTGATGGAGTAGTAGTAAACCATTCAGGTGCTTGCTCTGCATCGGCATAACTGCGGATACGCCCAAGGGGTTTCAGTCCCAAGGCTTCTGCTTTTTCTTTACTCATTAATATTAATGCAGCGGCACCATCATTCATGGTTGAAGCATTGGCAGCTGTTACGGTTCCTTCTTTACTGAAAGCGGGTTTTAATCCCGGAATCTTATCAAAATGTACGTTTTTATATTCTTCGTCTTCTGCAAAAATAACCGGATCCCCTTTGCGCTGCGGAATTTCGACCGGAACAATTTCATCCTTAAATTTTCCTTCAGCCCAGGCATCAGCACTGCGTTTGTATGATTGTATTGCATAGGTATCCTGATCCTGACGTGAAAAATTACATTCTCTTGCGCATAAATCCGCGGCATTTCCCATTGCATAATTATGATAAACATCTGTCAATCCATCTTTAGCCAAACCATCAATGGCAGAAACATCACCATATTTATTTCCCCATCGCATATTTTGCATATAGAATGGAACATTACTCATGCTTTCCATACCTCCGGCAACAATTACATCATTGTCGCCAAGCATAATGCTCTGTGCTGCTAACATTACAGCTTTCATTCCCGAAGCACAAACTTTATTGATTGTAGTACATTGAACGGTGTCGGGCAAGCCTGCAAACTTCGCAGCCTGACGTGCGGGCGCTTGTCCTAAGTTGGCTTGTAAAACACTACCCATATACACTTCTTTGATTTCTGATGGGTTGAGTTTGATGCGATCAATAGCACCTTTAATGGCTATTGCACCCAAGCGGGTTGCAGAAAATGATGACAGTTTGCCACCGAAACTTCCCATTGGTGTACGCACTGCCGATACAATATATACTTCTTTCATTTTGCAGAATTTTTAATTATAAACCGCAAAAATATGAAAAGTAACTTGTAAAATCCGACAGGGTTTACTGTTGGTTCCGGTATAGAGGAGAACCAATAGACTTTTTGCCTGGCAGTGCGTACGTCAATGTATTATAAAACAACATTTTCCATTAATTGGTCATGCCGTAATTAAGCTCAACCTGAAATTTTTCATTTATAGCGCCAATTCTTTTTGCCGCAGCTTCAGACATTTTAAGAATTTGTTTGTCATTGTCGCCAGTGTCGGGCAATGTACCAACAACTTTCACAAAAACATAATCGCCATTCATTCTATTGGTGACTTTAATTATTGTGCCGGGAGGAGCATTGCGATGTAAGGCATAAAATTTACTTTGATTTATTTCACCATCTCTTATCCACGAAGCCATTCCCGATTCATTTACCTCAATTACAGCACCCGATTTACCACTGCTGCGCTTTACTTCTGTGCGCATGGGTTTATACTCCAACTCACTGGGTGACGGTGATGGAGGTATTGCTTTATTACTAGCCTCTGCAATTAATTTTGAATCGTTTTTTACTTCACTGTTTTTTGCTTCTAACTTTTTGTCATCAAGTGGCTGAAGAATAGGTTCGCTTGTGGTCTCCTGTTTTTTAACTTCAGTTTTTAATGAAGCACTCTCCGTAGTTGCAACAATTAATTTCTGACCAGCTTTTATTCCGTCATTTTCAAGATGATTCCATTTGCGAATATCGTTTGCACTTACATCATATTTTCTTGCAATACCAAAAAGTGTTTCACCCTTTTCAATAACATGTAACTTGTTATTACTTTTTACGGAAACAGGAATTGCAGCAACCGGCTTATTGATTTTTATTTCGGCAGAAGTATCAGACTTACTTTCACTTTTATCGTTGGTGTTTTCAATAGGAATATTAATAATTTGTCCGATTTTTAAATCGTTAATGCCCGGATTAACTGCTTTTAATTCATCAATTTCTTTATGATATTTTCTGGATAAACCAGACCAGGTATCTTTAGCTACAACCTTATAAAGCTGACATTTTTTGCCTGCAATTGTTCTGAAACCATTCTGTGCAATGGTAGTTGAAATGCTGAGCGCTGCTGTGGCTATTAATAAAGAAACTTTGATTTTCATCCCGATCGCTTTTATTTTTACAATACTAAAAAAATCCCTTCCTCGTAAATGAAGTTACTTTAATTGGTTTTGAACAAATTAATTAACATCAAAACGACAGTTGTAAGTAGTAATTGTGCAATTTTGAATATTCAACTCAAATGAAATGAGAAAATTGTTTTTTGCTTTAGTGTTTTTGTTTTTTGCCGTTACATCAGTTAGTGCCGGCATTGTTTATAGGTTTAACTTTCAGTCTGAAGTAGATAGAGGAATGGCACGCATTTTCAGTAAGGCATTGCGTGAAGCACATGAACAGAAGGCAGATTTGTTTTTAATTCACCTCAACACTTATGGAGGCATGCTTGATGCTGCCGATAGTATCAGAATTGCAATACTGAATTCAAAAATCCCTGTTGTAGTATTTGTTGATCCAAATGCAGCAAGTGCCGGTGCACTCATCTCTATTGCATGCAATAGAATTTATATGCGAAGTGGTTCAAGTATTGGTGCTGCCACTGTTGTTACAGAGCAAGGTGAAGCCGCGCCTGATAAATATCAATCGTACATGCGGAGTATTATGCGGGCAACTGCAGAGAAAAGAAATCGCGATCCACGTATTGCTGAGGCTATGGTAGATCCAAGAGTGGTTATTCCGGGAGTAAATGATAGTGGAAGAGTGCTGACGTTTACGGCAGAAGAAGCTTTGGCCAATAAATATTGTAATGCCATTGTTGAAACAGAAATGGATATCTTAAAATTAGAAAATCTGAATAGTGATAAGATTATTGAATTTCAACCTTCATGGGTTGACAAAATAATTAGTTTTTTAATTCACCCCGCATTAAGCAGTTTACTTATTCTGATTATGCTTGCAGGGTTGTATTTTGAATTTCAGGCACCCGGAACAATTTTCCCGATTGCAGCATCTTTTGTTGCCGCAATCTTATATTTTGCACCATTATACCTCGAAGGACTTGCCGCCAATTGGGAGATATTGCTTTTTGTAAGTGGTGTGATTTTATTGGCTCTTGAGTTTTTTGTCATTCCTGGTTTTGGTGTTGCAGGCATTGCCGGAATAATTTGCACTACCATGGGTTTTGCTTTGAGTATGCTCAACAACAAAGGATGGGATTTTACACTCACAAGTCCGACACAAATAACACAAAGTATTTTAATAAGTCTTGGTGCCATGCTTGGTGCTGTGTTTCTGATACTTTATTTTATCGGAAGAATTAATGACTCAAAGCGCCTCAGTAAGTTGACGCTTCAAACTACACAACCTTCCGAACATGGTTTCAGGGCGCATACAGATATTGACATTATTCAACCCGGTATGCGTGGAACAGCATTTACTGCCTTAAGACCTTCCGGAAAAATTATGGTTGACGGCAGGGTGTATGACGCTGTTGCAGAAACCGGTTGGATTGAGAGGCAGGAACAGGTGGAAATTGTTTCTGTGGGCCTAACCTGTACTGTCAGAACCTGTTAGGTGTGAATATCTTTGTTTAAATCCCTTTTACAAGATGGTGTTAGGATGATATGATGCATATATATTTGCAACAATTACTAATCATCAATAGTAATAACTTATAGAACCACTAAAAATTTAATAAATGAAAAACATCCTTAAATTTTCTATCGCTGTACTTTTAATGGCTATGTATGCCTGCAAAGACTATAAACCGGAAGTAGATAGACTTAATCGTGAACGTGACTCTTTGATTAGCACATCTTTTCTTAAAGACAGTACTATAGATTCATTCCTTGGCGACTTCAACGGTATTGAAGCAAGTTTAGACAGTATTAATCAGATTCACGCTTCCATTACTCTTGATCGCAAACGCGACCCTGAAATGGGCGGAACAGTAAAAGACCGCATCCGTAAAAACATGGAGAGTATTGCTTCACTGCTAGATCAGAACAGCCAGCGTATTGCCGAACTGACAAGGAAACTGAAAAACAGTGGCGTGAAAAGTGCACAGCTTAACAAAATGATTACTTCCTTGAACCTTAAAATTGCTGAGCGCGATTCTATGATTGCTAATTTAAACAATCAACTTGGTGATGCTAAAATCGAAATTACAGGGTTACGCACTAATATTGAAACGTTAAACTCAACCATCGGTGAGCGTGATAAAACTATTGAAGAAAAAGTTAGTCAGATTAACACTGCATATTATGCAGTAGGAACTTACAAACATTTGCGCGACAAAAAAATTCTGAATAAAAAAGGTGGATTTATCGGTATCGGTAAGACCAAAACAGTAAATCCTGATATTGATAATTCAGCTTTCATAAAAGTTGACATCAGGCAGTTTGCATCAGTAGAGTTAAATACAAAGAGTGTTAAGATTATGTCTTCTCATCCTGCATCGGCATATACTTATGAAAAGGACAAGAAAAAATATCAGTCTTTGAAAATTACCAATCCCGATTTGTTCTGGAGTAATTCCAAATATTTGGTAATTGTTACAAAATAGTTTTAGAGAATTTTTATTAATAAGGTTGATCTTGGTATCAACCTTTTTTTTTAGCTATTTTTGAAACGATGAAGCCATTTGTTATTCGTGTTTATGGTATTCTGATAAATAAGAATGCAGAAGTGCTACTTACTCATGAGAAGGAAGAGGGTAACGTATTTACCAAATTTCCCGGTGGTGGACTTGAATTTGGTGAAGGTCTGCGCGAATGTTTAGTGCGCGAATTTTTAGAGGAAACGCAACAAAGGGTAGAAGTAATGGAACATTTTTATACGACTGATTTTTTTGTTGAATCTGCATTTAACCCCGGCTTGCAACTTATCAGCGTTTATTACAAAGTATCGTGCGAGAATTTTATCCTGCCCCAAGATGCAAATGATATTCATTTTTTCTGGAAACCGTTGAAGGAACTCAATGGCGAAGTAACAACCTTCCCTGTTGACCGATTAGTTGAAAAACTACTGATGTGATTATCTGTTGCAAATATCCTTGTAAGCACAGTATTTGCAGCGTGCAGTGTCTGTTGTCATCGTAAAATCCGATTCCAATAATATTTTTCTGATTAAAGTAAACAACAATTCTTCAAAGTTTGTATGATCGGTCATGGAATAGTGTTCTAACTTTTCTAAGCCATCAGCCATTTGCCTTAGAGGGTAAATTCCGGCATATACTTTTTCATTACCGTGTGTTTTCACAAACATCCAGCAGTAGAGTAAAAGCTGAAAATCAACCTTGGTTTTTGGTTCATTTGTTAGCTCATCAAGATTCTTAATCTTTTTTAAAGTATCATTGCCTGTCTTATAATCTATTATTCTGTATCCTTCAGCTACTTTATCAATACGGTCAAAAATTCCTTTAATCTTTACCGTAATACCGTTACCAATATCACAAACCACCACTTTTTCTTTTTCTAATTCATGAGGTGAAAAAGTTTCACTTTTTAGATCGGCAGCTATTATGCTTTCAATGTATTTAGTTAATATTTTTTCTATGATTAGGGTGTATCCTGTTCCCTGATAGTGTTTGTCATATTCCTGGGCAATAGATGCTTTTATAAATGATGAAATAGATTCTCGGAGTTGGGCTGCACTGTTCTTGTTGAATTCAACATCAATTATCTGTTCATAAATTCCACTTGCTGCATTGTGCAAAATTTTTCCGAATACAGCCGCATCAATCTCTTCACCGCTATCATCGGGCTCTCTGATTTTTTTTATTTCTTTAAAGTAATATTGTAATGAACAATGGATAAAACTGTTGAGTGTAGAAGCAGAAAACCTTAATTTATTCTCTGCTACCATTGACAATAAATGTTTTGTCAGTTGCTCATCTCTTTTAATTCCGGGTGTAACGTAATTGTAACGATATGGCGGTGTTGTAATAATTTGATGACTTACCTGCCAGTTGCTGAAATGGTTTTTCATTTCATAAAACAATTGCAACAAATATCGGCTTCTTTCGCCACTTGCAAACTCATTGACTTCGGTGTTATATATAAAGTCAATCTCTGATGCACGCTGCATCAGTCGCCAGAAGTGATAGGCAGTAATAGCATCCTGCTCATCGAGCAATGGAAGTCCAAAACTCTTTCTGATGGTAAAAGGAATAAATGAGTGATTTTGTTTTGATTTTGGAACAGACCCTTCATTGACATTCAGAAAAAATATGTTTTCAAAATCCAGTGTTCGTGTTTCGAGTAATCCCATAACCTGAAGCCCTTTTACAGGCTCACCACTGAATGGAATTCTTGCAGTGTCAAGCATTTCTACGATTATCATCTGTAAAGATTGCTCATTCAGAATTTCTGAATATGGTGTTACCATTGTTTGAAGTTCAAGCAGCTCATTCAGTACAAATCCGGCAATTTCTTTTTCATGATGATTAGGCTCCATAGCATTATAAAGCAATCTTAGTAATTGAATATATCGGTCAAAAACCGGAGCAATTATCAGTGATTTTATAAACTGACTGATATTTTCGGGAAGTTCTTTTAACGGAATGTTTATCCCTGCAACATTCAAATTACGTATGTCGTGTTTTAACAATAAAGCATAAGGGTGTGCAAGATAATTTTCTAATGCATGGGTAGAAACCATCTTCTGCTTAGAAGTTTCTGAAATTTGTTTGAGTAAAACATTTAATGTTTCAATAAAACGATACAAATGAGTTTCTTTTAATGGAAATCCCATTGTGATATTTACATGCTCAATCTCTTCGGGTAATGATTGCAACAACAAAGGCAATAATTTTTCATCTGGTAAGACAATAACTGTTTTGTCTGGATTGAATTTTTTCTGTGCAATAAGGGTCTTTAAACGATCAGCCAAAAATTTAAATTGACCAGTGATTAACGGCACACCGGTTACACAAATGTTCTTAGGTATATCTTTGAAATACGATTCCTCCCATTTAAAACTAGTTTGTGTGATGCTGTTTTTTCTGAAGAACAGTCCAGCCTCCTGGGTTATGTTTTTTGTGTAATACTCATCAGCATCCCAGAATATTTTCCCTTTGCCACTTAGGATATATTCAAACAATTTTTGTTCTGCTGGTGCCAATGCATAAAACCCGGCAATAATAATCTTGCTGCAATCCAGACTTTTTAAATATTTTTCGGGTGACAATGCCAATTGTTTCATCGCTTTGCCTGCAGTTGTCTTATTGCTTTTGTTTAATACTGCATCCAGTTTTTCATACAACTTCGGCAATGCCTGCCAGGCATATAAAAAGTTTTGTTTTAAAGTAGAAGATTTAACTGCGTTGAACAATTCAAAAAACTGTTTTAATTGTTCTCTAAATTCTTCGTCATCCTGAAAAACAGATTCTATTTCATGATATGATGTCAGGTCAGCAAACAGTTCATTGTAATTAACTAAGTAAAGATCTATTTCATCAAAGTCACCGAGAATCATTTCGCCCCATGGTGCAAAAGATGCAAAATCATAATCAGGAAAAAATGGCTTGTAAACTGTGAATAAATCAAGAAGAACTTCTTTCTTTTCAGCAATACGAAGAGGTGTGTAATGTTCAACAAAATCACTTATTGATAGGATTGAAGGTAACACAACAGCTTTATTTATTTTTTTTGCAAGCTGTATTTTAAAAAGTAAAGCCGCCCTTCTGGTTGGAAATACAACAGTATAGTCTGCAAAATTATTTCCGTCAACAGAGGCAAGAAGCTCATCAACAATACGTGATAAAAATGAATCAATTTTATTGCTCATGACCAACACTTTCATAAAGCAGACTACTGTAGCTGCGCGATTTTGCATTCAGATACTTTGCTGAAGCTTCCATCAATTGCGAAGAAGTTACGGCATCAATCTTTTTATAAATGTCTTCTATGGCAGTTACTTTTTTGAAGTTTAATAAACTTCGTGCATTAGAGATAACCACATTCGATTTGTTTTCCTTAGCCAATGCCAATTGACCTTTAAATTGTTGTTTGAACTGGTTGAGCTGTAAAGACCCTATTTTATTATCAGTAAGTTTTTTCATTTCAGCTATGGCAAGATCAATGCTTTTATTCAGGTATTTTTTGTCTGTTGCCAGATAGACATGAAACATGCCTGTGTCAGTGTAGGAATTAAATCCGGATTCAATGGCATAAGTATAGCCGTATTTTTCGCGAACACCTAAGTTGAGCTTTGAGTTCATACCCGGCCCACCAAGAATATTATTCAACAATGCAACAGTCATTCTGTCTGCCTGATAGAGTGAAGGTGCTACTGTTCCCATGATAAAATGACATTGTGCACTGTGTTTTTTAATCACAGCCTTTTCAGCAGTATATTTTTTAAATGGTTTTAATCTTTCGCCAACTTTGGCAAGTCTGTAATTACCAAAATGATGCTCTAATTGCCTGATTACTTTTTCTGTATTCAATGATGTTGCAATTGACAGTACCATATTGGATGGAATGTAGAACTTTCGGGTAAATGCAATCAGGTCTTTCTGTTTAAAACTTTTTACAGATTTTTCAGTGCCTAATATTGGATTTCCCAATGGATTTTTTTTAAATACTATTCCTTCAAAGTCATCAAAAATCTGCTCTCCCGGATTGTCGAGATAAGACCTTATTTCATCACAAACAACTTCCTTTTCTTTTTCAATTTCGCGAATATTATAAACAGAGTTGAATGTAATATCGCTAATAAGTTCAAGTGCACGCTCAAGATGGAGTGATGTAACAGATGCGTGAATGCATGTCTCCTCCTTGCTGGTAAAGGCATTTAACTCACCGCCTACTATTTCAAGACGATTTAAAATATGAAACGATTTTCGTTTGCGCGTTCCTTTGAACAACATGTGCTCAATGAAATGTGCTAATCCTTCTTTTTGAATTTGTTCGTTTCTGGTTCCTGCTTTTATTAATAATGCACAATGTGAGACTTCAGTGTTGTTTAAAGAAGTTAAAACAATTTTCAGTCCGTTTGATAGTGCAAAAGTTTTTGTTGAATGATCCATAGTTTCTGCAAAAATATGGTTTCATAGTCAGTCAACGATTGGCTGAATGCATATCTTTACCTGATAAAACAAAAATACCTGTTATGCAACAGCAAAAATGCCTGAATGTTTTTATTTTATTCATTTTGAGTTGTCTTTATACTTCAGATATTGAAGCGCAACAATACAAGTTTGCAAAGCGTGTTGGAGGCACACAATTTGAAAACGCAATGGGAGTTGCATTAGATAGCACCGGAAATATTATTGTGTCAGGTTATTTTTCCGGAACAGCAGATTTTGATCCGGGCAACACCAATTATCCATTAACTAGCAATGGAGGAAATGATATTTTTCTTGCCAAATATGATAGTGCCGGTAATTTTATCTGGGCTATGAATATAGGTAGTGTAGGCGAGGAGTTTAATTACTCAGATCCTGCTGTTGATGAATACGGCAATATCTATTTATGTGGCGTGTTTAATGTAAACACAAATTTTAATCCTAAAGGAAATGTTGTAATGGCTACAAACAGAGGGCAACAGGATGGTTTTATTGCAAAATATGATTCATCCGGAATGTTGCAGTGGGTGAGAGGTGTGGGTGGTATGTTAAACGATGATGTTTACCGTATTGATTATAAGGATTACCTGGTTTTGTTTGCAGGCGCATTTACTGACTCTTCTTATGTTGATGATGGATTGACAGTCACGCCACTCTATGGAAGCGGTAATTCAGATGTGGTTTTTGGAAAATTTAATCCGAATGGAAATTTATTTTGGCTCAATGCACTAATGGGCTCAGGAGAAGATCACTCCTATAACATCACAGCAGGAATCAATGGCAAAGTATATCTTACAGGTACGTTTGAAGACACTTTGATTTTTGATTATGGCTCAGTAAATCCCGATACACTTTTTGCTGACGGACTTGCAGCATTTACTGCCTCATATAGCAATTTTGGAAACTATTATTGGTCTTTTCCAATAGAAAATGCATATCCGTTTGGATTAAAGGTTGATCATAACGGAGATATTCTGACCTGTGGTCAGTTTTCAAATTTTGCAGATTTTGATCCGGATATTGATACAATGGCGCTGATGGCACAAGGTAGTTTTGACGGTTATTTTGCAAAATATACAAATGGCGGTAGTTATGTTTTTGCAAAAAGAATTGGTGGAAACGGCTCTGATATTTGCTATACTATTGCTGAACTTTCAAATAGCTCAATCTTGGTAAGTGGTTATTTTTTTAATACTGCCGATTTTGATCCTGACGTGACAGTTGCATCATTAAACAGTAATGGTTTTGCTGATATCTATCTGGCACATTATGATTCAATGGGTAACTATTTGTCTGCTTTTGGATGTGGCAGTACTGCCTTTGATTTTTGCCGAAACATGACTTGCAATACCTTTGACGAAGTGTTTTTATGTGGGGGCTTTGAGCAGAATGTTGACTTTAATCCTGCACCTGCGGTAAACACATTGGTGAGTGCCGGGTCGCGCGATGGCTACTTTGCGAAGTATGCCTTTCCAACAACATCTGTGTCAAGTATTAATGCTGCAAACCTGCTGGTTTATCCTAATCCTTTTGTTAATGAGATAAATATTTCCGGTAGTTTCAGTCAAACTCAACTTATATTAACTGATGTGTTTGGCAATACAATTTACAAAGCGAACATTAACGCTCAGACAACAATCAATACAGAGCAATTGTATTCCGGACTTTATTTTCTGACCATTGTTTCAGGTGAAGATGTGAGTACAAGAAAACTGATGAAAGTGAAATAGAATTACTACTGATTATATAAGATGTTTGAGTGTTAAAAGTTGATATTTGAAGAATGTCTGGCTTTGAAATAGGTTTACAATTTTAGTGCAAATTTCTCTCTTTGCTCAATTGCCTAGTCATAGTATTTCAATACCACCGAGGCAGGCACTTGTCGGCTGCAAAAAAAAGCTGTTTTGGGTAGCTTTAAAAGTTCGATATTACCAAGACTTTCTTTTATCATTCTTCGTAATAATAAGAGTAGTCAATACCCTTCATAAACATTTCCCTATCGTTGATTTTAGTGGTGAGGGCTTTTGATATGACTTGTGATAAAACTGAATAATCAACTGTGCTAATTATCATAGCATTCATGTAGTTCTCTTTGCTGATTTTGCTCCAGTCCACACATTTTTTCAGATATTTTTTTAGCATCAAATCAAGCCATACTCTCGTACTTCTGCCGTTGCCTTCCATAAAAGGATGTGCTTTGTTCATGGCGGCATATTTTTGAATAATCTCATCAAACTTTTTTTGAGGCATGGCATCTATTTTTTGCAAAATGGTTTTTAAATACTGGGCATAAACGAATTGATATCCACCTTTTGAAATACTTTTTTCCCTGATTTGCCCTGCAAAATCATACAAGCCGCCAAACAAATAAGCGTGTATTTGTTGCAGGCCTTTGGTAGTTCCTACTTCAAATTCGTTGATAAGATTACTTTCAAAAAGGGTGTAAGCCTTCTTTTTGCTTTGTCCGTCAATGCTGGTATCGCTGTATAGAAACCAGTCTAAAAACTTCATTGCCCTGTTGTTGGGAAAATTCTTGGCTAATGCTGTTACACCATCGCTGTCCAACATATCAGCCAACCGCTTTTTACCATCAGGAGCTAAAAATTTCAATTGGGTAGTGGCACTAACCACTTCGCTGTTTTCTTTTTTCAACTTTGCTTTTAGATACTTCCAATAGTTGCGGGTTTTATTGTAATCACCTTCTTCATTCAAAACACTCACAATATCCAATACACTAAAATACCATTTAGAATGTTCTTCATCCCAAACAGCCCGTACCTCACGGTCGTTAAAAAAACGGATGGATATTTTTAGCTGTTCTTTTTTCATTTGTCAATTGTCTGAACCTTGATTACAGTAAGTTTATTAGGATTGCCATGATTATACGAATTTGTATTTTTTATTGAATAACCTTTTAAATTGCAAACTTTTTGAACCGAAGTTGATAAGCAATCCTGTTTGTAAATTGTTTCCAAATAATTCATTGTCTGATGCCAGTCGCTTTTTAAATTTTACTGCTTCGGCTTGGTCAATAATGTGGTCATCGTCTTTTGAAAAGTAATCACGTAAAATGTCAATTGGCATTTTCTGCATTCCAACATGCAGTCGGCAAATGCGGTGAACATCGTCCTTGCCCTCAACAACTGTCGCACCCGATAAGCTGTCGATTTTGTCTGCAACTTCTTTCCAACTTCTCAGGTTAAAATATCCCACACAAAAGTCTGTCCGCTGTGATAATTCAAGCGCTTCATTCAGTCCTTTGGTTAAGTGGTTTTCTATATTATCGTAAATCTTTGGCATTATTTCACAATATAATTTTAGTCGGTTAAATTAAAGAAAATAACTCTATCTGTTATATTCGTTAATGTCTTTGTACGGTTACCAAAGAATTTTAAAATATTTTTTGAGCGGTGATGGAAAAATTAATACACAGTATGGAGGCCAAATAGAATCGGCTTATTTGATGTCCGTTTAAAATATGGTCTATATGTTGGTTACTTGTCAAAATGGTTGGTCAATGTTATAAACTAATATTTTGGTTGTGCGTTCAATGCTTGCGGTGTCGCTTTACCATTGACTATAACAGATTATTTTATGAAAATTATTGCTTGTTAATATTTACAAACATAATAACATTTCATTGCTTTTTGATTTGTTTTTGCAATAGCTTTTTTCAGATAGCGTGAAGAGTCGAGTTAATTTCGTTTCTGTTTTAGTTATTTGTGTTGCTGCTTTCAGTTTCTTTAGATTTTAAGGTAATTGGAAAATAAAAAACGCCATGTTTTTACATGACGTTTTTTTTAAAAGTTACTTTTATTGTTTCTACTTATATATTGGTGTTATGCCCATGTTGTAAAACATGAATGACCAAATATCTGCTTGCTCCTCGATTATTTTTGAAGTAGGCTTTCCGGCACCATGACCTGCTTTAACATCAATGCGGATTAACTGTGGCCTGTTGCCTTTATATCGCTCTTGTAAGGTGGCAATAAATTTAAATGAGTGTGCGGGTACAACTCTGTCATCATGATCGGCAGTGGTTACCATAGTGGCAGGATATTCTACCCCTTCTTTTATATTGTGTAGTGGAGAATAAGCGTAAAGGTTTTTGAAATTTTCTAAACTATCGCTGCTACCATATTCAACAGCCCATCCCCAACCAACGGTAAATTTATGATAGCGTAGCATGTCCATAACACCAACAGCAGGAAACGCCACACGATATAAATCAGGTCTCTGCAACATACATGCTCCCACCAGCAATCCTCCATTTGAGCCACCTTGAATGGATAGTTTAGATGGTGACGTGTATTTTTCTTTGATGAGATATTCTGCTGCTGCAATAAAATCGTCAAATACATTCTGCTTTTTCAGAAGTTTACCGGCTTCATGCCATTTTTCTCCGTACTCACCACCACCACGGATGTTTGCCATGGCAAATACTCCTCCATTTTCAAGAAGTATAATTCTTGAAGTGCTGAAAGTGGGTGTCAGGCTGATGTTAAAACCTCCATATCCATAGAGTAGTGTAGGATTGTTACCATCGAGTTTAATGCCTTTTTTATAAACTAGAAACATGGGAACTTTTGTTCCGTCCTTACTGTTGTAAAATACTTGTTTGGTTTCATACTCATCAGGATTAAACTTTACATCAGATTTTTGCCAGATGTCTGACTTGCCTGAAGCAATGTCATACTTATAGATTGCAGGAGGATAGGTGAACGATGTGAAAGTGTAAAAAATCAATGCGTCTTCTTTATCACCACTAAATCCGAATGCACTGCCTAATGCCGGTAAGGCAATTTCATGTTCGAGATTACCTTCTAAGCTATATTGATAAACATGTGTGGTTACATCTTTCAGATAAGAAACAAAAAGTTTACCTCCTCCTGTGGCTGCACTTTCCAGCAATTCAGTCTTTTCCGGAATCACATCTTTCCAGTTTTCTTTTTTAGGATTTTTTGGATCAACTAAAATTACTCTTTGGTTGGGTGCACCGGCATCTGTCTGTACAAGCAGTTTGTCGCCAATGTTGTTTATAACACTGTAGTTATCTTCAAATCCTGCAAACAAAAGACCAAAATCTTTTTGATTGCTTTGTAAATCTTTGTAATACATTTCTGTTCCATCAGTGCCCTCAGAAACATAAATAATAAGAAAGCGTTCGTCTTCTGTTACAGAGGCACCATAATAGCGCAAGGGTTTGTTTTTGTTTTCATATACCAAAACATCTTTATCCTGAGTGTCGCCCATGCGATGGTAATAAATCTTGTGGTATTCGTTTTTCTGCGAAAATTCTTTTCCTTTTGGAGGGGCATCATAACGTGCATAATAAAAACCATTGTCTTTCCATGATGCACCGCTGAATTTTACCCAATCAAGTTTGTCACCCATCAGTTTTTTTGTAGCAACTTCCATTACATAGATGGTTTGCCAATCACTGCCGGATTGATTAATGGCGTACGCAACATATTTTTTATCTTTAGAAAAGCCTAAAAGTGAAACTGCTGCAGTTCCATCGCTACTCATGGTGTTGGGGTCGAGAAATACTTCCGGTTTTCCGTCAAGACCTTTCTGATAATAGATGACACTTTGGTTTTGCAAACCATCATTCTTGCTGAAAAAATAATATTCGCCAGCACGAAATGGATTTGAATACTTTGGATAATTAAAAATATCGGTAAGTCTTTCTTTTATTTTATTTCTGAAGGGTATTTTTTCGAGATAGCCAAAGGTTACTTTGTTTTCTTCTGTCACCCATTTTTTTACATCTTCGGCAGTATCGTTCTCTAACCAACGGTATGGGTCAGAAACTTTTACGCCAAAATAGTCATCAACCTGATCAGATTTTGCAGTTGCAGGATAGATTAATTTTTCTGAAGTGGCCTGTTCAGATGCAGGTTTACATGAAATAAAAATTGAAGTGATTACTACTACACTCATTAATGGTTTAATCATTTTAATTTAATATTGTGTTTGAATGTGCAAAATTAGCGTTAAGCATTCTTTTTTGTTTGTATTAAAACTTAATTATTGGTTAAAGTATATGTTTGTTTATAATGTAACTGTAAATATTGATAATGATGTTGCCGCAGAATGGCTGCAGTGGATGCAAAAAGTTCATATTCCTGATGTGTTAAGCACAGGATGTTTTCTTGAAAACCGAATTTTCAGGGTGTTGGCTGATGAAGATAGCGGTGGAAAGACATATTCTGTTCAATACTATTTTCAGACAATGGAAGATATAGAATGCTATCAGAATAATTATGCAGCAAAACTTCAACAGGAGCACACTGCGCTTTATAAAGATAGGTTTGTGGCTTTTCGCACTTTACTGGAAGTAGTGTGTTGAAAGTAAGTTGTATAGGTTTAATGTTATAGAAATAACATGCTCCAGGATTATTGAGACTGAGTATTTTATTTTATTACTAAAAACAAAACTGCCATGAATATTATTCATGGCAGTTTTGTTTTTTTGAATCAAAGTATTATGAATGGCTGTGTTCAGTATGAGCTGATTTGCTTCCGTATGCGGGGCACTTTTCACGGCTTTTGCATGAATTCAATGAAACAATTAGAGATAAAAAGGCTAATGCAACAAGCAATTTTTTCATTGTCAATGAGATTTATAGTCGGCAAAGAAATAAAAATCAAACCAAATGCAGCATATAATTCACAAATGATGTGAAAATACTTATTAACAATTGGCTATCATAAAACGCATGAACTTAAAATTTATTTCAAGAGTAAATGTTTGGCTCTGTGTCTTTATTTTAGCAGGCAATTAGAAGTATGGAGTCAAGCCAGATAAAAATTGAAGAAAGTTGGAAAACAATGCTTCAGGAGCAGTTTAACATGCCTTATTTTGAAGAATTGAAGAAATTCATCAGGCAAGAAGCTACCATTCATAAAGTTTTCCCCCCCGGTCCACAAATTTTCAGTGCCTTTGATTATACACCCTTTGAGCAAGTAAGAGTGGTGATAATTGGTCAGGATCCATATCATGGAGCCGGTCAGGCTAACGGGCTTTGCTTTTCTGTATCGTCAGGCATAAAGCCTCCGCCTTCATTAGTAAATATTTTTAAAGAACTGAAGAGTGATTTAAATATTCCAATTCCTCCACACGGAAATCTTGAAAAGTGGGCACGTCAGGGTGTGTTTTTATTGAATGCAACATTAACCGTACGACAGAGTATGGCCGGATCGCATCAGGATAAAGGTTGGGAGTTGTTTACCGATGCTGTGATTAAAACTTTGTCTGAACATAAGTCCGGATTGGTTTTTTTGCTCTGGGGACGTTTTGCACAAGCAAAAGAAATTTTGATTGACCGGAGCAAACATCATATTCTTAAAGCTGCGCATCCTTCACCATTCTCTGCAACAAAATTCTTTGGATGCAAGCATTTTTCTGAAACAAACAGCATATTGACATCAGAAGGATTTAAACCAATTGATTGGAATATTAATTAATGTGCATGCATACAGTAAGAAAGTTTTTATTTAATTTCTCAATCTGTTTTTTATCAGTAAATCTGTCATTGGCACAATATAGACTTGTGTTTAATGGTGATCCTGTTTCAGTAAAATACAAAAAGGAATTTGGAGATTCAGTTTTGTTGAAAAAGGAGATAGCCAGAGTCATCAACGAATTTCAGAAGGATGGCTTTATTGCAGCATCAGCAGATTTTTTGGTTAAAGACAGCAACATTTACAGTGTTTATCTTCATAAAGGCAATCGCTATAGGTGGGCAAGAATAGCAGGTGGCAATATAGATGAGCGTGTATTAAATGAAACAGGTAATAGTGAAAAAAAATGGCGTGGCAGCAAGGTCAGTCCACCCAAATTGGCACAAATGTTTAGATCGCTTTTGCAGTGGTATGAGGATAACGGCTACCCCTTTGCTGAAGTAAGATTAGATAGCTTGATTTTTGAAGGAGAGCAAATTTCCGGAGTATTAAGAGCGAATAAAAGTGAACTTGTTCGTGTTGATAGCATCATTATTCGTGGTGATTCTAAATTAAGCAGAACATATTTGTTTAATTACCTGCGCATTAGTCAGGGCAATATTTATAATGAAAGCATCATTCGTAACATTTCAGTCAGATTAAAGGAGTTGCCAATGGTTTCTGAATATGCACCGTTGATTGTTGCATTTGAAGGTGGTGGAGCAGTGCTTACTTTATTTCTGAACAATAAAAAAGCCTCACAGGCTGATGGAATTATTGGTGTGTTGCCGGATGCAACCAAGAGCGGAAAAGTGAACATCAGTGGCGAACTAAGGCTTAAATTGTTGAGTGCCTTTGGTCGTGGTGAACAGTTTGAAATCAACTGGAAGCAGCCATTGCCTAAAACACAGGATTTAAAAACATCATTAAGCTATCCATTTCTTTTCTCGCTTCCATTTGGTCTTGAAGGAGGATTAAATATTTACAAACGCGATACTTCATACGTTGATGTTTTGTTAAAAGGAGGCATTCAGTACCTTATGAAAGGAAATGACAGACTAACATTAGTTGTTACCAATAAAAAATCATCACTGCTTTCAACATCTTCTTATAGAAATGCAACTGTTCTCCCAACCTTTGCAGATGTAAATATTACAACTTATGGAGTAGTGTTGAAAAAAGAAAAAGTTGATTACAGACTCAATCCTCAACGAGGGTTTATCGTTGATTTATCGGGTGCTGCAGGAGTAAAAAAAATTTTAAAGAACAGCAACATCAACAGCGAATTGTATAAGGGGCTAAAATTAAATAGTGATATATATAAATTTGAAGGCACAGCCGATTTTTACCAATCATTGTTTCCGCGTATAGTTTTAAATGCAGGATTTGCATTTGCATGGATGCAGGCTGATGATGTTTTTCAGAATGATCAGTTCCGATTTGGCGGACTAAAATCTTTAAGAGGATTTGACGAAGATGTACTCTATGCAACATCATATTATTTAGGTAAGCTGGAATTGCGTTACCTCCTCGACAGAAACGCCTATTTGCAGTTGTTTTATAATCAAGCTTATTATGCATCAGAAACCAGAGATGGGAATATTTATGACATACCTTATGGAATGGGTGCAGGAATTACTTTTGAAACCAAACTCGGAATTTTTGCTTTAAATTATGCAATAGGCAGTCAGCAAAACAGTGTCATACAGTTCAGGCAGGCAAAGGTGCATTTCGGGATTGTAAATTATTTTTAAGTGGTTGATTTCCGGTGGTTTTTATTGAAATACCCTTAAACGAAACCTGAGTGCTTCGTAGGTAAATTTAGTATTTTATCCCATAATTGTCTCTTTTACTTCTGAGTGATTTTATCAAAATAAATGCAAAGTTTATATATAGAGTTTTGCCATGTCGTTTAACCAAATGGGGTAACATGGATGGAGTATGGAGATAACAGTATGAATTGCAATTATAATTACCACCATTACATATAGAATTTTGAAAACTTCAGTAGATTTGTTAGGAAGCAGAAAGGCTACCATCAACCACCACTAAACAAAGTACACATCTAACTCAAAGAAAAATATAAACAAAAAAACTATGATAATTAGAGAAGCTAATATTGAGGATATAAAGCAAATTCAACACGTTAGAAATTCTGTAACTGAAAACACTTTATCCAATCCAAATGTAGTAGCAGACGAAGATTGCGAAGAATTTATTACAATAAGAGGTAAAGGCTGGGTTTGCGAAATAAACAAACAAATTATAGGTTTTGCAATTGCAGACTTGAAAGAAAGCAATATCTGGGCTTTGTTTTTAGACCCTAAATTTGAAAGAAGGGGTATTGGTCAAAAACTACACCAAACAATGTTGGACTGGTATTTTACACAGACAAAAGTTACAGTTTGGCTAGGAACTGCTTCTAATACCAGAGCAGAAAAGTTTTACAGAAAAGCAGGGTGGAAAGAAGTTGGAACTCACGGACCAAAGGAGATCAAATTCGAAATGACATATACTAATTGGGCAAAAAGATCGAACCGTTCATGTTAATCCAAGTATAAGAAGTCCAAAAAAATCCGAAACGAAGTTTTGTTAAAGTATGTTCAGTTTTACAGCACTACAAGTAGTAGGTCAAAGCCAAAGATGTTTTTTGTAGTTTGATGTTCTGCACTCTCAATGTCACTACCGCCAATTCAAGAGACTTTGGGTGATTAAGTTGGTAACTTCATTTTTTTACATCTAAAACAATTCTACGTAATTACAAAAACGAGCAGGGCTTTGTTTCCATATTTACATTGCACAGTTTCGTGATGTGTGCTGACTATTTTATAGACTTAGAATAGTTTAAAACCTTTTGTAGAACAGAAGCCGAAGGTGCAATCATTATTTTATCAATATGATCCATCACGTTGACAATGTTTTCGAACTCTGTTTCTGCTTCCGGGCAGGTGTCAATTTTTTTTTGAATCAGCACCGATTCTGTAATCTCGGTTTCGTTAAAGTAGTACAGAATAAAATCGTTAGTAGTAAAATTTTCGTACATAGGCGTAATAACTTATTTACAGTTATAACGCAGCACTTAATGCCTTATTACATACGTTTGAAAAAAAATCACGCTGCCAGCACTAACTTTTTCTTCTCAATCACTTTTCTAAGGTTTATAAGAGCATAGCGCATCCTGCCAAGTGAAGTGTTAATACTCACACCGGTAGCATCAGCAATTTCTTTAAAACTCATGTCAGCAAAGTGTCTCAGAATGATGACTTCTTTTTGCTCGTAAGGCAGTTCTTCAACCAGTAGGCGAACTTCCTTATAAATCTGCTCCCGAACTATTTTGTCCTGAACATTATCATCCATAAGCTGTAGCGATTCGATGATAGAATAATCCTCTTTGTCATGAACCATTGGCATGCGCTGGTTGCGCCTGAAATGGTCAATAACTAAGTTGTGGCTGATGCGAAGAACCCAAGGTAAAAATTTACCTTCTTCGTTGTAGCTGCCTTTTTTTAAGGTGTTGATTACCTTAACAAAGGTGTCCTGGAAAATATCTTCGGCAAGTTCTCTGTTATTGACAAGAAAGAGAATGGCAGAAAATATTCTTTTCTGATGTCGTTCAATTAGAACGTTTAAGCAGTCTTCGTTACCTTGTTGGTACATTTCGACCAGTTCTCGGTCGTTTAAAGCAGGCTGTTGCATAGTGAACTCTTTTTTGGAAATAAGTGATAAAGTAGAGTTTTATGCTATAGTTTTCCTCCTGTTTGAAATGTAATTATTGTGAGATGTTTTGAGATATAGAACGTATTGTTTTTATTAATGTTGTATAACTCAGAAAATATTTTTATTAATTATTCAGTAAACATAAAGAAAAAATCCTGCCAATGTAACTTGCAGGTAATAAGTGACAGGATTTTTCAGTAAAACTTCACTTCCGAAGGAATATCGGAGCTTAAAATCTTTCCGTCATGCTAAAGAAAAATGCGCCTTCTATAGCAGCATTTTCATTGCTGTCGGAGCCATGAACAGCATTGGCTTCAATACTTTTGGCATAAAGTTTACGAATAGTACCGGCATCTGCCTTTGAAGGATCTGTAGCACCAATAATTTTTCTGAAATCGTCAACGGCATTGTCTTTTTCCAGTATTGCCGCAACTATAGGACCTGATGACATATATTTAACCAAGTCATTATAAAAAGGTCTTTCACGATGAACCGCATAAAACTCACCTGCGCGTTCTGCAGTTAAATGTGTGTACTTCATTGCTTTAATCTTAAATCCGGCCTTAATAATATGGTCTAAAATTGCACCAATATATCCATTGCTTACTGCATCAGGCTTTAGCATTGTAAAAGTGATGTTACTCATAATTAAATGTTTGTATTTTTTTGTGGCTGCAAAAGTAGTTGATTTCAGCTTTGGTTTTGCTGATGCAAATAACCTACATTTGTAAAAATCGCATTCAGCAAGTTTATGATACCAAAATTTGAGCAACACAGCATAGAGCAATTAAAAAATCTTTTATCGGAACCAAAAAGAATTGTAATCACCACACATTATAAACCGGATGGTGATGCTATAGGCTCACTCCTGGGATTGTACAATTTTCTTTCAGCAAAAAAACATAAAGTAAAGGCTGTGGTACCGAGTGATTATCCTGAATCCATCAGTTTTATGAAAGGCAATCAGAAAGTTTTAAACTACGAAGAAAAACCTCGTGTAGTAGCAAAGGCTTTTGCTGAAGCAGATATTATTTTTTGTCTTGACTTTAATGAGTCAAAAAGAGTTGAGGCTATGGAAGAAGTAATGATGTCAAACAAAGCCTTTAAAGTAGTTATTGACCATCATTTATATCCAAAAATAGATTGCGATATTTTGTTTTCGTTTCCTCAATCTTGTGCAACAAGCGAGTTGATTTTCCACTTTATATTTGCATTAGACAATAAGTATAAAATGAAACCGGAAGTGGCAGAGTGTATCTATACAGGTATTATGACTGACACCGGTTCTTTCAGATTTTCGTCAATGAGTGCAGATACACATCGTGTTTTAGCGGCATTGCTCGATACAGGCATGAACCATGTTAAAATTCATGAAACTATTTCCGATAATTTTACCGAGGAGAGAACACGGTTTCTGGGATATTGCCTAAAAGATAAAATGCAAGTCATACATGCCTACAATGCAGCCTATATTGCATTAACAAAAAATGAGTTGGAACAGTACAACCATCAAACGGGTGATACAGAAGGGATTGTCAACTACCCACTGAGTATTGGAGATGTTACTATGTCTGCCTTGTTTACTGAAAAAGACGATATAATTAAAATATCATTCCGCTCCAAAGGGGATTTTTCTGTTCGTGACATGGCTTCAAAGTTTTTTAACGGTGGCGGGCATAAGAATGCTTCGGGCGGTAAATATTTGGGCAGCCTTGACGAAGCAGTTGAGCATTTTATAGCTGCCTTGGCCTATTATAAAGACCAATTACAAATTCCTGAAACGGTAAAAGATTAATTTTTTTTTACATTAGCCGCGCTTTAAATTAAATTAAACGTATGAATCAAAGTGTACAACAAGGACATCCTAAGGGACTGTATGTGTTATTTGTAACAGAGATGTGGGAGCGTTTCAGCTATTATGGAATGCGCGCAATCTTTATTCTTTTCATGGTAAAAGCATTGATGCTTGACAAAGCATTTGCTTCAAACCTTTATGGTAGTTATACCGGATTAGTGTATCTAACACCATTATTAGGCGGATACATATCGGATCGTTATTGGGGCAATAGACGCTCCATCATTGTAGGCGGCCTATTAATGGCTATTGGTCAGTTTACTTTGTTTTTCAGTGGTTCAATGATTAGTTCAACACCAACAGGCACTGATGCCACTGCCAGTATGTTAATGTATTTAGGACTTGGATTTTTAATTTTCGGAAATGGATTTTTTAAACCCAATATTTCTACAATGGTAGGTCAGCTTTATCCAAAGGCTGATAAAAGAGTAGATGGTGCATTTACAATTTTCTATATGGGTATTAATCTGGGAGCATTTTTTGCTCCATTGGTTTGTGGATATTTTGGCGATACCAACGATCCTGCTGACTTTAAATATGGGTTTCTTGCTGCCGGCATAGGAATGGTTATTGGTGTACTCACTTTTGTGATGCTCAAGAATAAATATATAGTAAGCCCGGATGGTTCACCGATAGGTATGCCTAAAGTTGTTACCACACAAGCCGTTAATGCAGAAGGAGAAGCAGATATCCCATCGTTCAACATGTCTAAGATTCTCATGTGGCTGGCTATTGGAATAGGATTGTTTTTTGTTTTCAAATCCCTTATTGAATTCGATTTAATAGGCTCAATTATTTATGCAGGTGCTATTGCCGTTCCAGGTCTTATTATTACAGATAAGTCTTTGACTCATGTTGAGAAACAACGCATCTGGGTAATTTTTATACTTTGCTTCTTTGTAATTTTCTTCTGGAGTGCCTTTGAACAGGCCGGTGCGTCACTTACATTCTTTGCTGATGAACAAACTGACAGAAACCTATTTGGGTGGGAAATGCCGGCAAGCTTTTTTCAATCATTCAACGCAATATTTATTGTGATTTTTGCTCCGATTTTTGCTTGGTTATGGGTGCGATTAGGTAATGCTGGAAAAGAACCCGGTTCACCATTAAAAATGGCAATAGGACTTTTCTTACTCTCAATTGGCTATTTAGTAATTGCTTTTGGTGTAAAAGGAGTAGAGCCCGGAGTAAAAGTTTCCATGTTTTGGCTAACAACATTATACCTGCTACACACATTTGGTGAGCTTTGTCTGTCTCCAATAGGACTTTCAATGGTTGCTAAGTTAGCACCGCTTCGTTTTGCATCATTGTTAATGGGAACGTGGTTCTTGGCCAACTCTGCTTCCAATAAATTTGCAGGTACACTAAGTTCATTATATCCTCCGGGACAAGGCGAGTTTAAAGCTGCTGCCGACAAAGGAATTGACCTTCCTTCTATACTCAATGGCTCAGTTACAGCTACTGCCGATCAGTTAAAGGTGCTGGCTGAAGCAGGTATTCCACATCATTTTCCAATGTTTATGGGCATGCAGATTTCAAGCCTCTACGATTTCTTTATGATATTCGTTATAATGAGTGCCGCAGCTTCAGTATTGCTATTCATTATTTACAAATGGCTTGTTAAAATGATGCATGGTGTGCAATAACAATTAATTGTTAACAACTTAGTTGAATAGTTAATAAAAAAAAACTTCATCTTTTATTAATCACCATACTTTTGTCCCGTCAAATCAAACAATAAAAAAAGAAAAATGAAAAAATTATTCACATTAATGGCTGTTGCAGGAATGTTTGCAATGGTATCATGCGGCCCAAGCGCTGACGAAAAAGCTGCTGCGGAAAAAGCAACTCAGGATTCAATTGCTAACGCAGAAGCAGAAATGAAAGCTGCTGAAGAAGCTGCAATGGCTGCATCTGCTGCTGCTGCTACTCCTGATTCAGCTGCTGCTGCTCCTGCTGCAGATTCTGCTGCTGCTGCTGCACATTAATTTTAAAAAATTAAGGAAAAAAACCACCGTCAGGTGGTTTTTTTTTGTTCTGACTTTTGTGGATTTGAACTGCATTTATCACAAGCACCGGATTTACTTCTGAATTTTTGAATCAGATAAATTGTTGCTCCAATGGCTATGATACCAACTATGATTTCTTGCATAATTATATAAAACAAAACTACTCTAATTAAGTTAACTTTGCCGCACTTTTTATATAACAATGAATTTCGACAGAAAAGATTTGAGTGACGACCAATTAATCAGACTTTATCATGAGTTGGTACGTCCTCGTATAATTGAGGAAAAGATGCTTGTTCTGCTACGTCAAGGTAAACTGGCAAAATGGTTTTCAGGCATCGGTCAGGAGGCTGTTTCTGTGGGTGCTGCCATGGCACTTAATAAGGACGAATATGTTTTGCCTATGCACAGAAATCTTGGGGTTTTCAGTGTTCGTAATATTCCTTTACACCGTCTGTTTTCGCAATGGATGGGTAAGCCCGGTGGATTCACAAATGGCCGCGATCGTTCATTTCACTTTGGAACACAAGAGTATAAAATAATTGGAATGATATCCCATCTTGGCCCTCAATGTGGCATTGCAGATGGAATTGCATTGGGAAATATTCTTAAGCAAAATAATAAAGCAACAATTGTTTTCTCAGGTGATGGCGGTGCAAGCGAAGGCGATTTTCATGAGGCAATTAATGTGGCTGCTGTATGGGATCTGCCTGTTATTTTTATTGTAGAAAACAACGGTTATGGGTTGTCAACACCTTCATCAGAACAGTACAGATGTAAAAGTTTTGCCGATAAAGGGATAGGTTACGGCATTCAAGGTGTTAGTGTTGATGGCAACAATATTTTGGAAGTTTATAATACACTGAATGAACTATTGACTGACATAAGAAAAAATCCGCGTCCAATAATTTTTGAAGCTCGCACATTTAGAATGCGAGGTCATGAAGAGGCTTCCGGGACAAAATATGTTCCTCAACAATTGTTTGATGAATGGGGCAAGAAAGACCCTATCGTGAATTATGAAAATTATCTTTTAGAAAATAAGATTCTTTCAGCAGCAGAGATTGAAAGTGTTCGTGTAAAAATTAAAACAGAAATTGAAGAACATCTTAAGATAAGTTATGCAGAGTCTGATCCTGAGGTCAACACAGAAAATGAGTTACGTGATATGTTTGCGCCATCAGAAAATACAGTCATCACGGCTTCAGGAGGAGCCACAGATAAAAGATTTTTGGATGCCATTACTGACGGACTTCGTCAGGGTATGCAACGACATAAGAATTTAGTCATAATGGGTCAGGATATTGCTGAATATGGCGGAGTTTTTAAAGCAACACAAGGTTTTGTTGAAGAATTTGGTAAATCGCGTGTCAGAAATACGCCAATTACAGAGTCAGCAATAATTGGAGCAAGTTTGGGATTGTCAATTAACGGCTTTAAGTCTATAGTAGAAATGCAGTTTGCCGACTTCGTTACATGTGGCTTCAACCAAATTGTTAACAATCTGGCAAAGACACATTATCGCTGGGGACAAAATGCAGATGTTGTGGTACGCATGCCCACAGGTGCTGCCGTTGGAGCAGGTCCATTTCACTCACAGTCAACAGAAGCATGGTTCTTTCATGTGCCCGGATTAAAAATTCTTTACCCTGCATTTCCGGGTGATGCAAAAGGATTATTGGCTGCTGCTATTGAAGATCCAAATCCTGTTATGTTTTTTGAACATAAAGCGCTCTATAGAAGTGTTAGCGGCCTTGTTCCTGACAGCTATTTTACTACACCAATAGGTAAGGCAAATAAAATAAGAGAAGGCTCTGATTTAACTATTGTAACCTATGGTTTAGGTGTACATTGGGCAATGGAAGCACTGGATGAATACAAAAATATTCAGGCTGATTTAGTTGATTTGAGATGCCTTTTGCCTTGGGATAAAGAAACAGTTCTGGAATCTGTAAAACGAACGGGAAAAGTTATTGTATTTCACGAAGACACATTAACCGGTGGTATTGGTGGTGAAATTGCAGCTGAAATTTCGGCTGCTTGTTTTCAATGGCTGGATGCGCCTGTAATGCGATGTGGCAGCCTGGATACTGCCGTGCCAATGTCAAATAATTTGGAGTGGAATTTTCTGCCAAGAGAAAGATTTAAACAAATGTTAAAGCAACTGGCAGATTATTAAAATGTAAGTTACTTTTTTTCAACGGCCCATTTTATTGCCTCACCAATAGAGTATTTACCAGCAATAGTCATAAATTCACTTGCTGTTGCCCATATTCCTGATGATGATTTATGCTGTTTTAATTCTTCTATTTTAATTTCATCAAACCAAACCTTGCCTGTGCCATTCAAAATTCCTGTGATGCTCATTGTATGCGCACCATCAGGAACAGACATTGCAATTGAATAAGTTTTCCACTTTGTTTCGGCATTTTTAATAAAGCCACTACTCTCAGTTAATTTTTTTCCTGAAGCATCTCTGATAATAATATTAAGGCCTGTATTTCCATTCAGTTCTTCGGCTCTGCATGAGAAAATCACTTTGTAATTTTTTATATCAGAGTTCTGAAGTGAAATGCTCTGGCTAAATGTGCATGTGGCCTGATTTTGATGTGCCAATTCTAAACAATGTTTACCTGAAAATGGGGAAACATTGCTGAATCTTATCTGTCCGGTTCCTTTACAATCTAATATCCATCCACTTTGAGAAGAAGTGTTTATGTCCTCCTCAAAACCACTATTCAAGAGTGTCTGTGCCTGAATTTGGTTTGTACCAATACACAAAAATAAAATCAGAATATGGCTTAATTGCATGATTGCAAATAAAGAAAATTCATTGCAAACATTCACATTTTGTAGTTAATATAAATGAATTGATTGCAAGAAAAGTATGTTGATATATTTTACATTTGCTTGCAAGAAAAATTTATTATGTTTCGTTACTCATTACCTTTCATTTTTTTAATTTCTACAACAACTTTACAAGCTCAGCATAAGAGGCTTAGCATGGAAGATGCCATATTAAATGCAAGAACCAGACTTGCTCCTGCAAACCTTTCGCAGTTAGGATGGATTAAAAATTCAATTTCGTATTACTATGTTGACAACCGCTTGTCTGATGCAACTTTGTTTGTTGGTGATGACGGTATTGTACATGATGAGAAAATTATTTCGCTTTCGGAGATTAATGATAAACTCAAGCGAATAAAAGCAGATACTCTTGCCCGTTTTCCCATTGTGGAATGGAAGAATGATAAAGTCTTTGGATTTTTTAACGGGAACAAAGAGTTTGAATATGATAAAACACAGTATGCCATTCGTAATTCAAGAATTTTGTTGTTGCCTGATAGTGCATCGCAAAAAGATACCGACCCTGTAACAGGACGTATAGCATATACAATTAAAAATAACCTTTTTGTGTATGATGCAGGAAAAAATATTACCGTTGCAAAAGATGTGTACCCACATATTATTTACGGCAGTTCTGTTCATCGTAATGAGTTTGGAATAACAAAAGGAACATTTTGGTCACCCAAGGGGAACAAACTTGCATTTTACAGAATGGACGAAACCATGGTTAAGGATTATCCTATTGTAGATTGGAGTAAAAAACCGGCAGAAGTAAATCTGATAAAATATCCGATGGCAGGTGGCACAAGTCATCAGGTGACGGTTGGTGTATTTGACATGATTAATAATACAGTTGTTTATCTTAAGACCGGTGAACCAAAAGATCAATACCTGACTAATGTAGCATGGAGCCCTGATGAGAAGTATGTTTATATTGCAGTTTTAAATCGTGATCAGAACCACATGAAACTGAACTGTTATTCTGCATCAACAGGGCATTTTATAAAAACACTTTTTGAAGAGAAAGATGATAAATATGTAGAGCCACAAACACCAATAGTTTTTGTGCCCGGTCATGACGATCAGTTCATCTGGCAAAGTCAGCGTGATGGCTACAATCATTTGTATTTATACAATACCGATGGAAAGCTAATCAGGCAGCTTACTAAAGGAGAATTTGTAGTCACTGAATTTAAAGGATTTGACAAAAAGTCAGAACGTGCATATTACATGTGCACTGCATTAAGTCCAATTGACAGAGATTTATATTACGTTACTCTTTCAGACGGGAAAATGAAAAGAGTTTCCGGGGATAATGGAATACACTCATGCTATTATAATCCAGAAAATAATGAAGTTCTGGATGTGTTCAGTAACGTCAACACACCACGTAAAATTAAACTTATATTGCCAAATGGATCTGATGCAAGAACAATGCTAACAGCTGAAAATCCGTTAAGTGAATATGAATTGGGCGGAATGAAAATCAATACACTTCAGAGTGTTTCCGGAGAGTTGCTTTATACACGCACCTATTATCCACCTGCAATGGATTCGTTAAAACAGTATCCGGTGATTATTTATGTTTATGGTGGACCACATACACAATTGATTTCAAACTCATGGCAAGGCGGGCAAGGTGACTTGTGGTTTTATTATCTGGCGCAGGAAGGATTTATCGTTTACACAGTAGATGGTAGAGGCAGCGGCAACAGAGGAAAACAGTTTGAGCAAGCTATTTTCCGTAACTGTGGCAATGCAGAGATGGAAGATCAGCTAACGGGATTAAAATATTTAAAATCGTTACCATATGTTGATTCAACACGAATAGGTGTTGATGGCTGGAGCTATGGTGGTTTTATGGCTATATCACTGATGACAAGGTTTCCCGGATTGTTTAAAGTGGCTGTTGCCGGTGGCCCGGTGGTTGACTGGAGCATGTATGAAATTATGTACACAGAGCGTTATATGGATACTCCGACAACAAACGTTGATGGCTATGAGAAAAGTAATTTATTGAATTATGTAAAGAATATTAATGGCAAGCTGATGCTTATTCATGGGACTAATGATGATACAGTTGTTTGGCAGCATAGTTTGATGTATTTGAAAAAAGCTATTGATCTCGGAAAACAAGTAGATTACTTTGTTTACCCAGGACATCCGCATAATGTTCGCGGTAAAGACCGTGTACATTTAATGAATAAAATTACAGATTACTTTAAACAAAATCTTTGAAACAAAATCTGATTGATGAGTAAGAAAATTATTTTTAGCCTTATACTTTATTTCTATGTCGTTTCAACTTATTCGCAAAATCTAAAACGCTGTCCACAGACCACATCAAAAGAATCGGCTAAGAAGACAGAAGAAGCTGAAAAGCTATTTAAGTCAGTTAAAAGCTATGAGGATGCCGTTGAATTATGTAATGAAGCTATTGAAGCAGACAGCACATTTGCAAAACCTTATCTACTTATGGGTGATGCAGCTTATAGAAAGAAAGATTTTAAGTTAATGGCAAAGGCTTATAAAGGCCTGATAAATGTTTGTCCTGACGCATCTGAAAAAGCAATTTACAGATTAGCAACATATTATTATGAGACAAAGAAGTACGAGGAAGCTATTTCTGTTTACACTACATTTTTAGATTTACCTCCTTCAGACACCAACGCTGCTGACGATGCCGAAGTGAAATTATTCAGAGCAAAGGCGTTTTTAAACCCTGTAGAGTTTAAACCTGTGTTGGTAAAAGGATTAAGTACGCCAGACCCTGAATATCTCCCAATAATCTCTGCTGATAATGAATTGTGTTTTTTTACCAGAAGGTTTGAATACCAGAGCAAAAATATGCTCACCTCAACTAGTGTAGAAAAGTTTATGTTAAGTCATAATCTAAATGGTAAATGGGATGCAGGAACACCAATGGAATTACCTTTCAACAAACAAAACAGTGGTAATGAAGGTGGGCCTACCATTTCACTTGACAATCTGCACTTGTTTTTTACAGTCAATGTAAAGGGTAATTTCGACATTTATACTTCAGACCTGACACCTAAAGGATGGTCGGAGCCAAGAAGTATAGGGAAAGCAAACGATCCAAAGTTTTGGGATTCACAGCCATCACTTTCTCCAGATAACAGAACCTTATATTTTGCCAGTTTCAGAGATTCTGTTTTACAGACAAGTGACATTTATGTAGCAAAAAAAACTAATGGCGATTGGAACAGCGCAAATCCCATAACCGGACCTATCAATACTTCACGTAATGAAAAAGCACCATTTATGCATCCTGATGGAAAAACACTTTATTTCAGCAGTGATGGGCATGCCGGCATGGGGGGATATGATATTTATTATTCCAAAAAAGACGAAAAAGGTAACTGGGGAAAACCGGTAAATCTGGGATATCCCATTAACACCGATGCAGATGAGGTTGGTTTTTTTGTGAGTACAGATGGTACAAAAGGATATTTTGCAAGTAATAAATTTGGGACAGGAGGTTATGATATTTATTCATTCGACATGCCGGTGGAGGCAAGGCCGGAGAAGATGGTTTTATTCAAAGGCCAATTGAAAAACGATGACAATGAAGTGCCTGACAGTGCCCGTATTGAAGTTAGAAATATTGCATCCAAACAGGTTGAGCAAATAGATTACGATGCATACAGTGGTAAATATGCCGGTGTTTTACAAGCTAATTCTGAGTATTTGTTAACGATTCAAAAGGATGATTATGCCTTTACCTCAAAACTTATTGATGCATCAAAAGTAGATTCACCGGCTGTGACTGTTGAGCTAGACCTGAGAAAAATAAAAGAAGGAGAAGCCTACAACTTGAATGATATACTTTTTGAAACGGATTCTTATCAAGTAACAGATAAATCAAAAGCAGTAATTCAGGATTTTGCAAATTTTCTGAAAAGCAATCCAAAATTAAAGGTTGCTATTTATGGTCATACAGACAATTCAGGCAAGGCAGAAGATAACTTGCTTCTGTCTAAAAACAGAGCCAAGGCTGTATATGACTATTTGATAACCTTAGGCATTGAAGCAACACGGCTTTCTCATAATGGATTCGGACAAACAAAACCTGTTGCTCCAAACACAACTGAAAAAGGAAAATCGCTAAACAGACGTACAGAGTTTGTAGTGCTAAAAAAATAATTCTTATGGAGTTTGTGGTTTTAGTTGATGAGCATGATAGAGAAGTTGGTGAAGCAGAAAAAATGCAAGCTCATAAACTTGGATTACTACATAGAGCATTTTCGGTTTTGGTTTATAACGCAAAGGGCGAAATGCTTTTACAGCAAAGAGCAGCAATAAAATATCATAGTGGAGGACTTTGGTCAAATGCATGTTGCGGCCATCCACGTCCGGGTGAAAACATTGAGGAGGCAGCAAATAGAAGACTTAGAGAAGAGATGGGCTTCAATTGCAATCTGAAGTTCAGTTTTAAATTTATTTATAGAACATCTTTTATTAATAGACTCATCGAACATGAACTGGATTATGTTTTCACAGGAGTATATGATGATGAAGTGATTCCTGAAATTAATGAGGTGCAAGCTATGCGATGGATAACAATGGACAATTTGAAGAAAGAAATTACTGAAAATCCCAATGATTTTTCTGTTTGGTTCCAAAAAATAATTGCTGCTTTATAATTCCTTGTAATTTAGCTGATAAAGTTGAAATAAATTACAGAATCAAACGTTTTGCTTGACAGCAATTACTTATTTTTGGTTCCCATGAATACATTCAATTTCAGAAGCAGGAATTTTATCCTGTCTGTTTTAATTTTCAGCATGCCACTTCTGGCATTTGCGCAGTCAAATCAGGAGAAGCTCGTTCAGTTAAGTGGAGTAATAGTGACTGGTGATAGTTTGAGTCCGGTACCCTACACGGGTGTTATGATTAAGTCGAGCAGTAGAGGAACAGTATCTGACTACTATGGCTTTTTTTCAATTGTGGCGCATGTTGGTGATGAGATTGAATTTTCTTCTGTCGGATTTGCAAAAACTATTTTTAAAGTACCTGATACGTTAACAGAAAATCGATATTCATTGATTCAGATGCTTAACCGTGATACCATATTGCTTAATCAGGCTGTCATTTATCCATGGCCTACACGAGAGCAGTTTAAACAGGCATTTCTCGATCTTAAAGTTCCGGATACAGACTTGGATCATGCACGCAGGAATCTTGCACTTGAAACTATGCGCGAAGAAAGTATTCGAATTGATATGGACGGAAGTATGAACAGTAAATTTGTTTATCAGAAGCAACAAACAAAATTGTATAATACAGGGCAGCTACCTGTAAACAATTTACTTAACCCAATAGCATGGGCAAAGTTCATTCAGGCATGGAAAAGCGGTGAGTTCAAGTCAAAGTCCAAAGACGATTAATGAGGCACCTTGTTATTTTTCTTTCCTTATTTTTTTACTGTAACTCATTGAACGGTCAAGATGCAACTGCGCGTATTCATGGAAAAATAACCGGCACAGACCGAAAGCCCTTGCCTGGTGTCAGTGTTGGTGTTGCAGGTACTCCACTCGGTGTAATTTCTGATGAGCATGGCGAATACTCCATTACTGTTCCTTCTAACCGTGAGCTAAGTATTGTTTTTTCATCAATCGGGTTTGAGCAGGCAACCGTAAAACTAATTCTTGCAGAAGGCGAAAAGAAACAATTAAACAGAAGCATGTTGCCATCAATTGTGCCTTTGCCTAATATCACCATTACTGATCCTCGTGAAAGAAGTGGCACACTGATAAAAATTGACCCCAAAGCAGTAGAAGAAATTCCAAATCCATCAGGGAATTTTGAAACCATATTAAAAACAATTGGCAGTGGCGTTGTTTCAAACAACGAACTTAGTTCAGAATATTCTGTACGTGGTGGAAACTACGATGAAAACCTTGTTTATGTGAATGATGTGGAAATTTACAGACCACAATTAGTGCGTTCAGGATTGCAGGAAGGACTAAGTTTTATCAATCCCGATCTTGTTTCAGGAATAAAATTTTCTGCCGGTGGTTTTGATGCTATTTATGGCGATAAAATGTCTTCAGCACTTGATATAAAATACAAACGGCCAACTGAATTTGCCGGAAAAATCACTTATGGTTTGCTTGGTGGTGGCCTGAGTCTTGAAGGTACAAGTCGCAACAATCGTTTTACTTATTTGATAGGAGCAAGACAAAAGTCAACAAAGTATTTGCTGGGTACACTTGACACAAAAGGAAACTACAAGCCTGTGTTTTATGATGTACAGGCATTGTTAACTTATGATGTGAGTGAAAAAACCACTATATCTTTATTGGGTAACTTTTCAAAAAGCAGATACAATATTGTTCCACAAACACGAACTACAGATTTTGGTACGGTAAGTCAGGCATTGCGTTTTACAGTGTATTTTGATGGTAAGGAAGTAGATGACTTTTCAACTACTACCGGAGCAGTAATATTCAGTCATAGTCCAAAGAAAAATATTAACCTCAAACTTATAGGTTCAGTTTTTAATACAAGAGAAGAAGAAACTTTTGATATACTTGGTCAGTATTTTCTGGATGAACTTGAAAAAGATCCAGCTTCACAAAATTTTGGTGAAGTAAAACTCAATCTCGGTGTAGGCTCTTTCTTGAATCACGCACGTAATTTTCTGGATGGGAAAGTTTATTCAGCAGAACATAAAGGCACATATAATTATCGTCACAATGAACTGTTATGGGGTATTCGTTTTCAACACGAACAGTTTAGTGATCAGATTAAAGAGTGGAATTACATTGATTCAGCAGGATACTCATTACCACATCCGCAGGATAGTATTGGAGGAAGCCTTCCATCACAACCTCAATTATTATTACAAGATGTAATCAATCGTGATAACAGTCTTTCAAGTAATAGGTTGAGTGGATATCTGCAACATAATTTTTATTTCAGCAATTCATCAAATTTTATTCTGACGCCAGGTGTACGTTTCACATGGTGGAGTTTAAATCATGCATTAAATATCAGCCCACGCATTGCACTTGCCTATAAGCCAAGGTGGAAACGCGACTTTAATTTCAGACTTTCCGGAGGGTTTTATTATCAGCCACCCTTCTATAAGGAGTTGCATAATCCTGACGGAAGTTTAAATCTTGACTTAAAATCACAACAATCAATTCATGTAGTAGGTGGAACCGATTATTATTTTAAAGCCTGGGGACGCGATTTTAAATTTGTCACAGAAGCATATTACAAATGGCTGAATGACCTCATTCCTTACAAAGTTGATAATGTCCGCATTCGATATTTAGGTAAAAACAATTCCAAGGGTTATGCAACAGGAATTGATTTTCGAATCAATGGGCAGTTTGTTAATGAAGCTGAATCGTGGGCAAGTCTTTCGCTTTTAAAAACAGAAGAAGATATTCAGGATGACGTTTATTACATCAGATTAAATGCACGTGGTGATACAATCAGAGGATATACCATTGATAAGCAAGCAGTGGACAGTATTCAGGTTATTCCGGGTTATTTGCCAAGGCTAACCGATCAGCGACTCACCTTCAGTATATTTTTTTCGGACTATCTTCCTAAGTTTCCAACATTTAAGATGCACATGACGCTAGTTTTTGGAACAGGATTCCCCGTTGGGCCTCCAGGTAATAATCGTTATACAGATATTAACCGATTTCCTTTTTACAGGCGTGTAGATATCGGGTTTAGTAAAATATTTATTGACGAAAACAGAAGAGCAAAAAGTCGTTTTACTGCTTTAAACAAATTAAAGGCACTTTCTCTTTCGCTCGAAGTCTTTAATCTTTTTCAGGTTAATAATGTTGTTTCCTACACCTGGGTAAGTGATGTTTATGGTACTAAGTATGGAGTGCCTAATTATCTTACCGGAAGACAATTGAGCTTAAGACTCAGCGCTAAGTTCTGATAGAATCCTGAATAAATTTGTTGGTTTTACCTACCAGAGAATATTATATTTTCCTGATTCCTCATCTTTACATCATCAGCCGATGTGTTAATTCATTCAGTATGTTTTTCAGAATATTTTAAATTTGAATTTTGATTTAAATTTTAATTTTTCAGCGTATGCGTAATCAATCCGAAAACAGGTTTCTGACCGAGCGACAGTCGAGAATTGGCGAATTTCTATTTACACTTAAAGTGGTAAAAGAATTTATAAAAGGATTCAGAACATTACATTTTGTAGGACCGTGTGTTGCCGTATTTGGCTCAGCTCGATTTAAAGAAGACCATCATTATTATCAGTTAGGCCGTGAAGTTGGGGCTAGCGTCAGCAGATTAGGATTTACTGTTATGACAGGTGGCGGACCTGGTGTTATGGAAGCAGCAAACAGAGGAGCAAAAGAAGCAGGAGGTTTTTCTGTAGGCTGCAACATCATTCTTCCTCGGGAGCAACAACCCAATATGTATCTTGATAAATTGGTGGAGTTTCATCATTTTTTTGTAAGAAAAGTACTGATGTTTAAGTATTCTTATGCTTTTGTGGTTTTGCCCGGTGGCGTTGGGACAATTGATGAAATGTTTGAAGCTTTAACCTTGATTCAAACAAAAAAAGTGAGTGATTTCCCTGTAGTACTTATGGGAAAGAATTACTGGCAGCCTGTTATTGACCAACTCAAGGTATTTGACGAACATAAAACAGCTTTACATACAGAGTTAGATTCTTTGCTGATTACCGATAGTTTAGATGAAATGACAGAATATCTGCGGGTAAAGGCCATTGAAAGATTTAAGTTATCCAAAGCCATGAAATTCAACCGTTCGAAATGGTTTCTTGAAGAATGAACCGGACTGTTGGCAATTATTCAATAAAAACTTTCGCAATTCATTTCTAACTTATATTTTTATCCTGTTTTTCAGAGTATTTACAGGACTAAATGAAAGTATTCCGCCTTTGCTTTTTTATTTTGATTTCCTCAATGCTGCAAGCACAGGATATTCACTTTTCGCAATTCTATAATTCCCCATTAACACTTAATGCGGCAAACACCGGATTGTATGAAGGAGATTTTCGTTTTGCAAACACTTATAGAAGCCAATGGTCAAAACTTGACCCAGGCTACAGAACAAATGCTTTTACATTTGACAAAACACTTTATACAGGTGCAGATAAAATTAGTGGCGGACTGTTGTTTATCTATGATCGCTCTGGCATTAATCGTTTGCAGAGTATCCGTTTAGGATTATCAGCTGCTTATCATCGTACGTTTGGTGTGCACAGCATAAGTGCAGGTTTTCAATGGAATTATATTTTTAAATCTATTGACAGAAGTAAAATTACAATGCCTGAGCAGTTTAATATGAACACCGGATATTTTGATCCGTCAATGCCTTCAGGCGAAATGGTGCTTGATGAAAAACGTTCTTTCGGTGATGTTAATGCGGGCTTGATTTATCAGGTTGAATTAAATAAACATTTTATTCAGGCAGGTGCTTCGTTTTTTCATCTGAATAAACCGGGCGATACTTTTTTTAACAGCAAAAATAAATTACCAATTAGAACCTGTTTAACTGCTTCAGACAAAATTGGAATTGGCAATGATTATTTGCTTCATTTACGTTTATTGATGATGCAGCAGGTGAAAGCCAATGAGTATGTTGGTGGAGTTACACTTGCAAAACAACTTAGTAATGGAGAATCAAAATTTACAGAAATTAACGGTGGATTATATGTGCGTACAGCGCCCGGTAGCGGCACTGATGCAGTGATTCCCGTAATTGGCATTAAATATGATTTGTTTGATATTGCATTGAGTTATGATATTAATATTTCATCTCTTCACACAGCAACTGCAAGCCGTGGTGGATTTGAAATTTCTCTTATCTACACAGCATTAAGTTCACGTTTGTTTAAAATAAAAATTCCCTGTGAACGCTATTAAAACAAGAATCTTTATTTTGCTGACATTACTGATCAGCTCTGTTCATTTGTTTGCACAGCAAGGAGATGAATTGAAGAAATATGGCACTGCACAATTAAAGCGCTTGGGTACTTATGCTGCAAAGATTAACGATTTCAGCAGTTCGGCAATGTATTACGAAGAATATTGTAAACGTAAACCTACAAATGAAAAAGTATGGTTTCTATATGCAGAAAGTCTTCGTAAATCTAAAGATTACCGCAAAGCTGAAGATGCTTATATGAAAGCGTACAACCTGAATCCAAAGCGAAATGCATTAGCATTATATCATTATGCCAATGTGCAAAAATCTCTTGGCAATTACAAAAAAGCCGAAGAGTACTTTGCGAAGTTTAAAAAAGAATATTCAGGTGCAGACAAAAGTGTTTATACCAAATTAATTAAGAATAGTGGCGATGCTGCCAAATTTGCTGACAGCCTTATGCATAGCCCTTCAAAAGTTGCTATTGAACATTTACCGGAGGATATCAATACATCACACGTAGAGTCATCTCCATTTTATATAAACGATTCAACAATTATTTATGGTTCACTGAGAACAGATCAGACAACTTTTGATTTTAATCCGAAAGATTCAAGTGCTGACGAGCCCTTTCGAAAAATTTATGTTGCTGTTCGCGATAGTGAAATTTGGAAAGATGATGGTGAACTACCCGGATTTTATAATTCCAACAACTATCATACACTCAATGGTGTTTATTCACAAGACAAGAGCAGGTTTTATTTTACACGCTGTAAAAGAAACCGTCAGAATAAAGTTATATGTGCCATATATGTAAGTTTCTTGAACAATGGAACATGGACAGAGCCTGTTTCTTTAGGTGCAGAGGTTAACGATCCAAAATATACATCAACGCAACCTGCCATTGGTCTTAACACACAGAAAAAAGGGAGAGGAGATAATTTATTTTGTCAGCGATCGCGAAGGGGGTAAAGGTGGTTATGATATATGGTACACTTCTTTTGATAACAGAAACAAAACCTACAAACCACCAGTAAATCTTGGATCGAAAATAAATACCTCCGGTGATGAAGTAACACCCTATGTGGATGCACAAACACAAACATTTTATTTCAGCTCTGATGGATGGCAGGGGCTAGGGGGGTTAGATATCTTTAAGTCAATTGGTGGAATGAAAAAATGGACACATCCTGTTAACCTTGGCTATCCTGTAAATTCCAATTATGATGACTTATACTATGTGCTTTCACCAAGTAATAAGGACATTGGAATGATTGTTTCCAATAGAAATGTTACAGATCATGGCATGAATAAGGGGCCTTGTTGTGATGATATTTTTGAGTTTAATATTTTAGATGCTGTGCGACTAAATGTTAAAGGATTTTTGTATGAAACTGATTCAACACAAAAGGGGAAAAAGTTGTCAATGATGCCTGTGCGAAGGGCACGTATTACTCTGGAAATGAAAAATGCTGAAGACTCTACCTTTATTCCTGTCAGTACAAGTAACACTGATGAAACAGGTCATTTTAATCTTACTGTTTCACCTAGACAGGAATATCGAATTACAGCTCGTAAAGAAGGTTACCTTTATGAATCGGTAGCCTTAAGTACCATGAACAAAACGCGTTCCGGTGATATCTCTATTGACATACACATACGTTCAATTCCTGAAACACCATTACTGCTTACAAACATTTATTACGAATTTGCAAGTCCTTTACTAACAGCAAAGGCAATGGATGCACTTGATACTACTTTAGTAATCTTTATGCAAAGAAATATTGACCTTGGTGTTGAAATCAGATCACATACCGATGCCATTGGGTCTGATGAATCCAACATGACACTTTCACAGAAACGTGCTGAGAGCGTAGTGAATTATTTAGTGGCAAAAGGAATAAATGCCAACCGGTTGCGTGCAAAAGGGTTTGGCGAAACCATGCCTGTAGCTCCAAATACAAAACCTGACGGTAGAGATAATCCCAAAGGAAGGCAATTAAACAGGCGAACTGAATTCAAGATTTTGGGTAAAATGCGTGATGGAGTAATCCGCGAAGAAACCGATTTCTGATTTTATTTTTTCCAGGTAGTATAAACAGCATCGTGCTTTTTACGATCAGGTTCTATACTTCGTAAAGGCGCACACGGTTTTAATGTGGCATTTAATTCATGAGGTAATTGTTGATAAAGCTCAGTTCCTTTTGTTTTCCAGTCAAGCATTTCATCACTTACATCCTTAATGATTTTTGCAGGATTGCCGACAACGATTTTCCGGTCGGGAATAACCATGCCATCTGGCACAAAACATAATGCACCAACAATGCAGCCATCTCCAATTACAGCATTGTCCATAATCACAGCATTCATTCCGATCAAGGCATTTTTGCCAATAGTGGCACCATGAACTATGGCGCCATGACCAATGTGTGCACCTTGCTTTAAAATTACTGTAACACCGGGAAACATGTGAATAGTGCAGTTCTCCTGAACATTGCACCCATCTTCAATAATGATTGTCCCCCAGTCGCCACGAATGGCTGCACCCGGAGCAATATATACCTGTTTACCTATAATTACATCACCTGTAACTGTTGCCTGTTCATGGACAAAACTATTGCTGTCCACTACCGGCCTGAATCCGTTAAATTCGTAAATCATTTGAATGATTGCTATTTTTTGTTACCTTGCAAATGTAAAGTTATTTGATGTGCCAAATCATGAACAATTGTTGGTAACTATCTGCAAGTTTCAATCTTTCAGAAGTTTATTTTTGTGCTAAAACCATCATATACATGACAAGATATTTTGTTACATTATTTTTTACGCTTACATGTTTGATTTCATCAGTCAGGTCACAGACACTAAAGAGTTTTAATACAGATCCTTCAAGCTATCTTCTTGATTTGAAATCGTTTTTTGAAGAGACAAATAAAAAAGAAGCCGAGAAGATTATGGAGGAATTCAAACCGGTTTATCTTGGGAAGTTTAATGCGCAGCAACAACAGACTATCATTACAACAAGTAATCTGATGCTGAAGAAACGCATGAAAGCTTTTCCTGATTTTGTTACCTACACATCTGTGCTGAATGCTTATGCTTCCAGCGGACAAGATGCAGCAACTTTTACTTCATGGCATACTGCTTTTGAAAAAGCAATAGCAAAACTTAGTGTAC